>DSAR01000192.1 GCA_011046405.1 Chloroflexota bacterium
GGGGACGCCGGAGGTCGCGTGGGCGTGGCCGTTTCCGGCCTGGGCGTCGACGTTGGCTCTGTGGGCGTGGCCTTGGTTGACGTCGGCGTGCCCGTTTCCGGAGCGGGCGTCGACGGCGAGAGCGCTGGCGTCAGCGTCGTCGTCAGCACCGCTGTAGGCGCGCCGGTGGTTTCGTCGAGCGTCGATGGCGAAGGCGAAGCCGAAGGCGGGCGAGGTGGTCTCGCCAGGAAGAAGACGAGCGCCGCCGCCGCCAACACGCCGGCCGGGATCAAGGCCACCTGCGGGCGCTCGCGTACCACGTCGACCGCTATCGTGATCGGCGTCGAGTGGGCGACCGCCAGTTCGCGCAACAGCGCGCCCGCGCTGATCGGGCGCTCGTGCGGCACCTTGTTCAGCGCCGAGAGCAGCGTGCGCGCCGCCGCCCGGTCGATGCGGGGGTTCAGGTCGCGCGGCGCGGGCGGATCGTCCTGCACGTGCTGGCGCATCAACACGTCGTCCCGCTCACTCTGGAAGGGCGGCCGGCCGGTCAACATCTCGTAGATGACGACGCCCAGCGAGTAGACGTCGCTCTGGGGGCTGACCGGCCGGTCGCCGGTCGCCTGTTCCGGCGACATGTAGCGCGGGGTGCCCTCGGTCGTCAGCTCCCCTTGCCGCCGGGTGACGCCGAAATCGGCCAGGACCGCGCGCCCGTCCCCGGAGACCAGGATGTTCTCCGGCTTGACGTCCAGATGGACCAGGCCTTGCTGATGAATCGCGTCCAGGGCCTGGGCGACCGGTTCAAGGAGGCGCACCGCCTCGTCGCGGGTGAAGGCCCGTCCGTGTCGCCGGATGACCTCCTTGAGCGAGGCGTCGACGTATGCCATCGCCAGGAAGATTTGCCCCTCCCGCGTCCGGCCTGCCTCGTAGGTGCGGCGCACGCCGGGGATCTTCAAGCGTTTGGAGAGACGCGCCTCGCGCTCGAATTTCTCCAGCGTCGCCTGGTCGTAATCGCGCAACACCTTCAAGGCCACGGGGCGGTCCAGGTCGGGCCGCGCCGCCTTGTAGACGGTGGCGTGGCGGCCGCGTCCTAACTTTTCGATGATGCGATAGGGGCCTATCTGTGAAGGCCTGCTCATCCGTTTATCCTTTCTTCACAACACATCTCGTAACCGCGCCAACCAATCTTGAATCTTCTCCATCGTCGGTTCCAGGCCCAGCGCCTCCGGATCCAGGTGGATCGGCACGGTCATCTCCACCGGGATCTCCTCGTTGAAACCGACTGTCTCCTGGACGCGGACGGTCACGACCTCATCCAGCGGGATGGTCGCGTGGACCGGGATGTCGATATTGACCGCGCGATTGATGACCGGGATCGTCACCGCCGCCTGGACGACTTCGTTGATGCTCACGTCGTGTTGCACCTGCACGCTGAACTCCTCGTCGATGGGCACGTTCACCGAGATAGGGATCGTTTGGGAGATATCGATCTCCAGCGTGATCCCCTCGGCGAGCGTTTGCGCAAAGACGGCCTCCATCTCCGTCGCGATCTCGCCCCCCACCCTGGCGACCTGGCTTAATTTCAGCGCCAACACGACGTTGATCAGCAGGGAGATCAACGCCAGCGCGAGGGCGGCCGTCGTCATGAGCCAGAGCAGCCGATTCGACGGGCGGGAGGGCGACGCGCTCACCGGGTCGCCCATCAACGGCAGCGTGTCGGCGGACTTCGGCCGGTTTTGCGCCAGCCGTAGGGTGTACGGGCCGACGCGCACCAGCTCCTCGAGTTGGATAGCGACCGGCGTCTGGGCGGGCAGCCGCTGTCCCCGGCAATGCGTCCCATGCTGCGAATCGAGGTCCATCAGAATAAAGGGGGCGTCGGCATCTCGCGGGGCTTGCTCAATGCGCAGGTGGTGATCAGAGACCGCGTCGTGATCCAGGACGACGTCGTTGTCGGGCAGCCGCCCAATGGCGAGCGTCCTTCCGCGCAGCGGGTGCTCATAGACGGGGCCCTGGTCGGTGCGAATCTGGAGGGCGTATTTAGTGCGTATCATACCACATCCTTCCGCTTTTGGAAAAACATGATCAAACCCAGCAGGCCCAAGCTGATCCCGGCGATCCACGCCCAGCGGGAGTAGATTTTGCCATGGAAAGCGTAATCGTAACTCTCGAACATATTTTTCAGCACACCCTCGGCGCTGCTGATCGCCTTCTGGCGGTTCTCGGCCCACGTCTGTTTCGCGCCAGCCCAACCGTCGTCACTGGTGAGCGTATCCTGGTACTCTTCCATCTGTGCCTGCCGCCGGTCTTGATAATCCTCCATCTGCTTTTCGCGTTCGTCGGCGTATTCCTTCTGTTGCGCTTCCAGGTCATCCACGTAATCGCTGCATTGTTGTTGACCCTCCTCCTGGCATTCCTCCAGCAACGGGCAACATTCCTGCGGCGTGGTGGGCGGATCTCCCTCCTCAGGGTTCGGCGTGGGCAGCGATGTAGGCGTCGGCAAGGGCGTCGGCGACGGCAGCGGCGTGGGCGAGGGCATTTGCGTCGGTTCGGGATTATGGAGCGCCACTCTGGCCTCGTCGGTGTAGAAATTCGGATCGAGGATGCCGGGGAAGGTGTCGCAGCGATCGAAGATATTCGAGCCCATACACGTGCAATCGCGCGCCAGCTTGTCCTCGTTGCTCTCGTTGAGGATGTCGTTCCAGCCAGCCCGTCCATCCGCCCGATCCTTGTCCCGCTCGTCCCAGCAGTCGTCCTCGACCAACAAATCGCCCAGCCCCGTCAGATTGATCAACCCATCGACGACCCAACGATTGCTCATCAACGGGCTGACGATCTGATGCCCCGGCGTCTCTTTGAGCGGCAACAGCGCACCGGAGAAGATGAGCTGCGCCACGACGACGATGATCAACACCAGCATCGCCTGTTCCGGTTTGGGGACGCTGGCAGAGATCGCCAGACCGATCAGATAGCCGGCCAGCGCGCCCGCGAAGAGTGTGATGTAGAAGGGGATATAGGCCGCATCCCCGGCCGGGATCACGCCCGGCCGCATGACCAGCAGCACCTTGAAAAACAGGAGGACGGCCGCCTGGTAGAGAGAGAGCATCACGCCGACCGTGACCTTCGACATCACGTAGGGCAGGATTTTGAGATTGATCGCCCGCTCCCGCTTGTAGATTTCGATCTCCTTGACGATTTCGTAGACGCTGCTCAATGAGCCGGCCAACATCGTGACGATCGCGGCGACGAAGAGCATCATCACGGCGCGCGAGGGATTCCCGTCGACCGGATCGAAGAGGTCCAGCCCCCAGGTCAGGTCCATCATACCCAGCACGATGGGCATAAGCACCATCATGGCCAGCGCCTTCTTATCCTGGATGACGATTTTGAAGCTGCGAGCGGTGAGAATTGCCCATTGCCGCAGGGCGGAGATCCGCTTGGCGCTGGCGCCGGGTTTGGCCGATTGCACAGCGTGCAACGCGCCCGTCTCCTCCGGGGGCGGCTGGCGAATTTCGTGCAAACGATCCACGACATTTTCCTTATACTGTCGCGATCTCTTGTACTCCTCGGCCCAGAATTCTGTGCCTCCCCGTTCAGGATCCTCAAGGATGGTGTAGACGTCGTCAAACTCTATATCCTTGATACGCCGTTCCTCCTCGGTGCGGTACTTATCGAAGTAGGTCAACGCCTCCTCCGGCGGGCCGTAATAGGCCAGGTATCCCCCGAAGATGACGATGATGACCTTGTCGCACAACATCACGTTCTTGGTGGCGTGGGTGATCAGCATGATCGTGCGCCCCTGGTCGGCCAGATTGCGCAAGAGACGCATCATCTTGTACTCGGTGCCCGGATCGAGGCCGCTGGTCGGCTCGTCCAGGAAGAAGAGGCGGGGTTTGGTCAGCAATTCGACGCCGATGGACACGCGCTTCTGCTGCCCGCCAGAGAGCTGGTGCACCGGCACGTCCTTGCGCGCCGTGAGGTCCAGTTCGTCGATCACCTCCATCACCCGGCGATGGCGCTCCTCGGCGCTCGTGTCGGCGGGCATGCGCAGTTGGGCCGCGTAATCCAGCGCGTCGTAGATCGTCAACTCCTTGTGCACGATGTCCCGCTGGGGCACGTAGCCCATATCGTTGCGATACATATCGAAATTGTCGTACAGGTTATCGCCGTTGACCAACACGACGCCGTGCGTGGCGGGCCGGAAGCCGTTGACCGCGTCCATCAAGGTCGATTTCCCCGCCCCGCTCAGGCCGACCAGGGCGACGAATTCTTGCGGGTAGATACTGAGGTAGATTTCCTGCAGCAAGTTCAGATCGGGCCGCACCCACTTTTGCAGGCCAAAGACGTCCAATCGCAAACCCCGTTCGGTCAACTGCTGGATGCCGTCTTGGGCGAAAGCGAGACGGTAGGGCCCCACGCGAATCTCATCCCCTTCGCTGGGCCACGTTTCCTTCTCGACCCGCTCGCCGTTCAGGAAGACGCCGTTGGCGCTTTTGAGATCGGTGAGCCGGTAGCGCCCGCCCATCCGCTCCAGCATCGCGTGGTAGCGGCTGACCTGGGGATGATCCAGGACGATGTCGTTGTCCTTTGCGCGCCCGATCTTGATGACGTCCCGTCCCCGCAAATCGAGCGCCTGGGTCGGCGGCGGGGCGGGCTGGGTCGCCTGACGCTTCTTGGGTGGCGCTTTCGCGGGCAGGAAGCCGACGTGGGCGCGGAACTGCACGTGCACCGATTGACCCAGGTAGACGACGTCCCCATCCTGCAAGGTCTGGGACGTGACGCGCCGCCCCTGGTAGAAGAGGCCGTTGCTGCTGCCCAGGTCGACGATGCGGACGTCGGCGCCGATGCGCTCGATCCGCGCGTGATGCCCGGAGATGCGTGAATCTGGGATCACCACCGCGTTATCCGCCGCGCGGCCGATGGTCAGCGCGGCCTGGTCCAGCGGATGTTTGGCGAGACGATGCTCGTGTTGCACCGCAATCCCCGGCTGGACGCTGGCGCTGATCCTGATCTGCTGGGAGACAGGCGGGGGCGCCGGCGCGTCGGCCGTGGCGGCCCGCACGCTGAGCGTGAACGGGCCGGCGGTGATCGCGTCTCCCATCCGGAGCGGCGTCGGCATCTGCGGCGGCAGGCGCCGGCCGTTGAGGAGGGTCCCGTTCCGCGATCCGAGGTCGACCACCAGCAGTGCATCCGGCGCAAAGATCAGCTTGGCGTGATTCCCGGAGACCTTGGCGTCATCCAGAATCACGTCATTCTCCGCTCGGCGTCCCAGGGTCAACTCCCCCTTCATCACCGGGTGCTCGTCCCCGCCGCCAGCTACCTGAGCTTGTAGAACGTAGTGAAAATTTCTCATTTGCCTCATCTCTTTTTTATCCCCACCCTCCCGCGGGTTCAAAGACGGTCAGAATAGGGGCTACTAAACTGCCCATCAAAATACAGATTGGCCGTATCTTCTCAATAAGTTGGGGAGCTGTGGCCGGTCTCCCGACCGAGCCACAGCGGGCACGGTCAGGAGACCGGCCCGAGCGAGTTTGCCCCGGTTTATTGAGATGATACGATTGGCCCGGAAATTCCGGCCAAACCTGCGGGAGAGCATGACAAATCAATTATCTGAATTTCTTCCGCGCCTGGACGATCATCGTCAAAATTCCCCAGAAAAACGTCTGTATGATTAAGGCGGCCCAGGTCGTCAGCAGGTGACCGGGATCGTGCTCGTAATTCAACCCCAAATCTTCCGGCGCGCGCGCGGCTGATCGACAATCGACCGCTTCTTCCATCTCGCCGGTTTCCGTGGGGATTTCCACCACGGCGCAGATGCGGTTATCTTCGTTTAATTGGGGGACGTTTATGGTTGAACCCATCGCATCCATCGTCCAGTGAGAGATGACCAACTTGGAGGCCAAATTATCCTCCAGCGGGAACAACGCCCCGGACAGAATGATCTGCGCGAAGAGTTGGCCTAAAATAACGTAGAGCACGATGTCAGCAGTGGGAACGATGGCGGAGATGAACAGACCAAGCATGATGCTGGCGATGACGCCGAGCAGCAAGGTCACGAATAACTCCATCCCCCCGGTGGGGAAAAAGCCCAGAATCGGGTCGAAATCCATGCTGACTTTCAAGCTCAGAATCAGTAAGGAGCTGGCGACCTGGATCACGGCGAACATGCCGAGCACCAGAATTTTGGACACGACGTAGGCCGCCGGGCGCAGGTTGACCGAGCGCTCGCGAAGAAAGATGGATCGCTCCTTGACGATCTCGAAGGCCGCGCCAAACGTGCCGGCCTGGGTCAACGCCAGGCCCAGCATGGTGATCAACTGGGTCGCGGTAGGTCCCGGCATATAATCCGCTTTATCGTCTACCTGGAGGCCCCTGGCTTCCAACGTCTCCTCAAGGCTGATGTCAATTTGCGACCGGGTCATCTGCCGCCCGACGAGATCTTCCTTGCCACTGACCGCCATAAAAAGTGTCGAGATGAGCGGCATCATGATCAGCAGGACGAACAGCGTGATCCAGTCGTGGCGAATGAGATCGAGTTGGCGGCGCGCCAGGACCCCGATTTGCCGCAGGACCGAATCGCGCACCGGGCGCGCTCGTCGCGCCGCCCGCTGCGGCGCCCGTTGAGACGGTCGTTGCGGCGCCCGCCGTGGCGACTCGAGCGGGGCCTGGCGTTCTTTCACGTATTGGCGGCAGACCGGCGAGCGCTTGTATTTCTTGTCCCACGTGGCGGCGTCCGCCTCCTGGGATAACTTCATGTAGATGTCGGCGAAATCCTGCGCCTCAAAATAGTCGATCGCCTCGCGCGGCGGGCCGTAATAGGCCAGCCGCCCCTGTGTCAGGAAAGCGACGTGGTCGCACTGTTCGATGTTAGCCGTGGCGTGCGTCACCAGGACCACCGTCTGCCCCTGATCCGCCAACCGGTTCAGGTCGTACATCATCTTCTTCTCCAGGCCGGGGTCGAGGCCGGAGGTCGGTTCGTCCAGGAAGAGCAATTCGGGTTGGGACAACAACTCGGCCGCGATGCTGACCCGCTTGCGCTGCCCGCCGCTGAGCACGTGGACCGGCTTCTCGGCGTGTTCCGTCATATCGACCGACTTGAGCACCGCCGCGATCCGCTGATCGATCTCCCGATTACTCGCATCCGGCAGGCGTAATTTCGCCGCGTACCACAGCGCCAGGCGCACCGGCAGTTTCTTGTGGATGATGTCGTCCTGGGGCACGTAGGCCATCAAGGTGCGATAAGCGTCCAGATTGGTGTACAAATCGTCGCCGTCGATCAACATCCGCCCGTGGGTCGCCGGGCTGAAGCCGTTCATCGCCTTGACCAGCGTGCTCTTGCCGGCCCCACTGCCGCCGACCAGGGCGACGAACTCCCCTCCTTCTACGGCGATCGAAATGTCGTTCAAGATCATCAGACCATTTTGGACCTGCTTCCCCAGGCGCAGCGCGTCCAGGCGATGGCCCTGGCTCACGGCGGTCGCCAGGCTTTGCACGCGACCGTCGTACACCAGTTTGAACGGGCCAATCTGGATCACGTCGCCGGTACGTAACGCCCGCCATCCGTCCACGCGCTGCCCGTTGACAAACGTGCCATTCATACTACCCAGGTCGTGAATCGCGTACCCCTCCGCCTGGCGCGCGATTTCCGCGTGCTTCCTTGAGACCATCGGGTGATTGAGCGTCACCTGAGAGCTTGAACTGCGCCCAATGATGACGTGCGGAAATTTCGAGAGCTCGTGCATCCCCAGCGGCTGCATGCGCAAACTCGTCGCCTGGCGGCGCTTCAGTTTCATCGTCAACGAATCGCCCCGACGACTGCCAATGCGAATCACGTCGCCCAACCGGAACGGGCGCGCTGTGTGGGGCGGGATGATCCGGCCATTGATCTGGGTCCTGTTCGTGCTGCCCAGATCCATGACGTGAATGTCACGCGCCCCCACATCCAATTTTAGATGGCGTACGGAGACATTGGGATGATCCAAGATGATGTCGTTCATCGGCCCACGCCCAACTTGAAACGTGCCCCGCTTCAAGTCGTGCTCGGCCGGTCGCTCGCCGAGCCGGCGCACGAGCAACGTGGCGTGCTCCCCGCCAATGCTCGCCTGGGGTGCTGGCGACGGGAGGTCGACCGTCGCACCGCAATGGGCGCAGAAGCGCGCGCGCGATTGCAACGGCGCATGGCATTGTACGCAAGATTTGACGTCGCCGGATCTCGACCCGGCGCGCGCCCGCACGCGGGCGCTGATCTGGATCCGCTGGGAGACAGGCGGCGGCGCGGGCGCGTCGGCCGTCGCTGCCCGCACACGGAGAGAGAACGGGCCGATGGCGATCACGTCACCCAGCTTGAACGGCGTCGGCGTCCGTGGCGGCAGAGATCGGCCATTGAGGCGCGTCCCGTTCCGTGAGCCCAGGTCCACCAACAGCGGCGCTTCCTGCGCGAAGATCAACTTCGCGTGATGCCCGGAGACCTTGGCGTCGTCCAGGACGACGTCATTGTCTGACCGGCGACCGAGCGTCAATTCCCGCTTCATCACTGGGTACTCGTCGCCGCTTCTGTCCGAAACTTGAATTTGCAGGACGTAAGGAAAAGCGTTCATTCTATCTCTTTAATCAGGCTGCTCAAGCCGTGCTTGATGTGCGACGCGCTTCTCAAGCGAGTCGCTCCTGGTATTAACATGAGATCATCGTCGTCGAGTGGAAAGCGTCGCTGATGCGATCTGCCCGGCTGCGCCCAACAACAGGAGCAAAAAGCCTATGCCGGCGATCAAAACCCCCGGTTGCGGCGAAAACCTGAAGAGACCGACGATATCCTCAATCGTGATGCCAAACAGCACCTCGGTCTGAGCCTGTTTGCTGTAATAAGCCGCCATGGCAGCGGTCGAGCCAAGTATAACGCCGCCGATAGACAATTGCGCCCAGGGAATCCAGCGCAGATAGGGTGCCAGCCCCTGCACGGAGCGTTCGCCGTGTTGGAGCAGGAAACGCAGCAGGAGCGCGGCGAGCGCCAGCAAAAAGCTGAGCAACCCGCCCGCCAGCGTCATCCGACCGATCAAAAAGTCTGTCCCTCGAACATACTGCTCGAAGAACAGGATGGTGTAACTGATCCAGTTGAACAGCGGGCTGATGATGAGCAGGCAAGCGCCCAAGGCGATCAACGCATCGAGCGCGAAGGGCATTCCGCTGTGCACGGCGTTGGCGGGGGACGAAACAGGGGCTGCTACAGGCGCGCTTACACGGGCGTCCATTCGGGAGAAGGATATAATCGTCCGCCCCACCCCCAATAGATCTCCAGGCCGCAGGCGATAGGGGCCGTTCAAGCGACGTCGGTTAACCCACGTGCCGTTGGCGCTGCCTTGGTCATAGACGACCCACGCGCCGTCCTGCCGCCGTATCTCTACGTGACATCGGGAGATCCGCTCGTCGTGCAAGACCACGTCACATTGCCGCTCCCGTCCGATGGTCAAGCGGGGCTGGGCGATGGAAAAGCACGCGCCCTGGTTCGGCCCTTGCTCAATGATGATCTCCATACGTCAACACCTTTCCTTAGAGGTATCCTCTCGATAAACCGGGGTGGAACGCCGTCATCCTGCTGACGGTCTAGGCCAGCAAGATACTGGCATTCCATCAATGCGCCCTAAACTATTGAGAAGATGCCCTTAGAGCGTTTTTGAAAAGTTTTGCACTCAACCTTGCGAAGATTAGATTTAGCGATTCTAGACTTCCGAAGTCACCGCTCCTCAAAAATTTGAAAAGTGCAGATGTTAAGATGTAACCTTCGCAAGGTTGGGCGCTAACTGAGTTGATTGAAGAGAAAAGTCAGGTTCCCCAACTTCACCTCGTCGCCGCTGTGCAACGCCGTGCGGTCATACACTCGCTCTCCATTGACGAAGGTGCCGTTGGCGCTCCCCAGATCCTGAATGTAGAACGTATCATCCTCCAGGATGATCAGGGCGTGGCGGCGGGAGACTTTCTCGCTATCCAATCTGATGTCGTTCTCGGCTGCACGGCCCAACCGCATCTCTGGCTTGGTCAAGTCGTAGTTGCGATTCGCCCGGCGATCAATCAGCAGCGCTTCGTGTTCCATCTTGGGGCCGCGGCTTAAGATGACCGTGCCGCCATCAAGAGGCGCTCCGACGGAAGGCTGGGGAGGAGGCGGTTGGGGCGCAACATAGCCACCGCCGACGGCCTCCGTCTTATCGTAGAAAGGCGTGGGCGCGCCGGGTTGGACCCATTCGCCGGATCCTTCTATCGCGGTTGGCTCCGCCAGCCCCATGGGTCCCATCTGCGTGGGGCCGGCCGTCTCCCCGCTGGCGAACGTCGGCGGGCCGTCAGGCTGTCCGCTCCAATCGCCGGCCGGCTGATCCCAACCTGGCGCTGGGGGTTCATACGGCAGCTCGCCTCCGGGCGGGGTCGATTTCTTTCTCGTTCGCAATAGCAAAATCGCTGCGACCAAAATAAACAACAATAAAGCACCGCCGCAGATGGCAACGTAGAGGACGTTATCCTTGGCCCATTCTACCCATTCCTCCAAAAACGTCTGTTCGCCATCTTCGTCCTCATCCTCGTCTTCCTCGGTCTCGCCAGCAGGCGTCGCCGTCGCTTCTACAGGTTCCGGCGTGGGCGTCGGTTCGACGTCCACGTCAAAGGCGAAACTGTCGCTCCCGACCAGATCGTCGTGGTCCGCGCGCACCTCAAGAATCTGGCGGCTGGTCTCGAACTCGTCCACCGGGAAAGTCAACACGTAGCGCTTCGTCAATTCCTCGCGCAACTCGCCCAGGAATTCGTCGAATTGCTCTGAGTCGGGCGTGTTACGATAATCACCGCCGGTCCGGTTGGCCAACTCGTTGAGGAACTGGTCATATTCGCGGCTGCCACCGGTGTAACCGATGGTGTAGACCGGGACGCGCAGATTGCGTGCCGCGTCTATCACGACGTCAGAGTTGTTACGACTCTCTCGATCGCCACCATCGGTGATAACGATGACGCCTCGACGACCCACCGGTTCTCTACTCGCCCGTACCGTGTAACGGATCGCCTTGATGATCGTATCGTAGAGCGGCGTGCCCGGCGGGGTGTTTTCCATCTGCAGGTCCTGGACGAAGTTGGAGACCGCGCCGCCATCCTCCGTGAAATCGTGCTCATACGCCTTATCAATCGTCTCTGAATCAGGGTCCACGCCCTGGCGCACGCTGAAGACAGCCACCCGATCCTCGATCGCCTTCTGATTCAAACAGAGATTGCTCACCGCGTCCTTGGCGTCCTGGAAACCGTTGTCGCGCTGCATCGTCTGATAGAGTTCCAACACAATCGCCATCGAGACTGACGCTGTTTCTATTTCGGCGGAATCGGGGGTGAACAGTTTGCCATCCGAAATTCGGAGCGTGAAATCGTCCGCGTTCAGGTCTTCGACCGCGCCCACCTGCGGGTGGCGCACCGTCACGTAGGCCTGGATGATCCGCTCATCTTGATACCGACTCGTATCTACCGTGTCAATGATCAGGATCAGTTCCCTGCCCTGGGCCGCAGCCGAGCGAGCGACGGCCGACACCAGCAGCATTCCACAAATGCACACACACATCAGTACGTTGAAAAATCGCTTCATCATAAACTCCTTATTCGTTGGACCTGAGCGAAACGTCAAGCCACATCGACCGACTTGAAGACCAGGATGGTCTCTCCAAGGAGGAGAAAGTCCCCATCCTCAAGCACGCGCCGGTAGACGCGGTTTTCGGCAGCCTGGCATTCCTCGTAAGTGCCGGCGTAGGTGCCGTTTGCGCTGCCCTGGTCGTACAAGACAAAGGCCTTCTGCTGCTCTGGATCTTCCTCAACCGCCTCCAATTTGATCTTGAGATGCCGGCTGGAGATAGCCGGATCTTCGTTCAAGGAGATGGGATTGTTGGGGGTTCGCCCCAGAACCGTGTCTTTGCCCAAGGGGAACACCTTGCCGCGCGGCGCGCCCGGCCCCTCCACGACGGCTAACCATGCCAAAGGGATCGTCTCTGGCAGGCCGGAAGGCATAATCTGCGTCTTGCTCTCCTGGGCTCTTACAGCAGGTCGTTGTTGCTGGAAGGCAGGTGGCGATGGAGCGGGATCGTAATGCGGAAAACCGTCCTCCCATCCGCCAGGCCCGGTCGGCGTCGGTTGGTCCCGCGGATTGGTCCGCTGAAACGGCCCACTATCCTCGGCTACTGTCTCATCGTAGTCTCCGGCGAAGGGCGTCTCTCTCTCTATGCCTGGATGTCCGACATACCCATCCATCGGGACCGTCTTATCGTTGCCGTCCACCACTGTTTTCTTCTCTTCTTCTTCATCATAATTTGGCCATGGATTACCATTCATTGGAACCGTACGATCATCATTCATTGGCATAATCTCCTTCTAAAATCTCAAGATTCTATCTCAATCCGCAGGTTATGCTTCCCTACAGAAATCACGTCTTTAGCCTTAATGGGCACTTCGCCAAAGACACGCTTGCCATTGACCCACGTGCCATTTCGCGAGCGATCCTCCAACCAGAGTTGGCGTCCACGCCAGGCAATTTTAAGATGTTGTTTCGAGATATATTGGTCGTCCGGCGCAATTTGCGCCCGTCCCAAGACAACACTGGGGGTGGTCAACCGGATGTGCTGCCCACAGCACGGGCCGTTCATCACCACCAACTGCCCGGCGAACAGGCTGGGCAGCGGCGTCACAAGAGCGCGTCGTTCGTAGCCCATCGCACACGCCATCTCCCAGGCCGAAGCGAAACGCCGGTCTGGGGTCTTGGCCAACGCCTGAAGAGTGACCTGCGCCAAGTGCGGGGAGGCGCGAGGGTTCAGATGGGTCGGCGGGATCGGATCGGTGTGCAGGTGTTTCATCAATACCTGGATCGTCGCCGCCCGGGGCGATGCTTCACGCTCCAGCGGGAAGGGCGGCTGACCGGTCAGTAACTCATAGAGAACGATGCCCAGGGAGTAAATGTCGCTGGCCGGGACGACGCGCTGGGCCTGCACCTGCTCCGGGGAGATATACTCCGGCGTCCCAACAGTTCGATCTTTCGTCACGGTCACGGAGGAGGTCAGTTTAGCGATGCCAAAATCGGTGACTTTGACCTGCCCTTGAGGGGTCGTCATGATATTCTCCGGCTTGATATCCCGATGCACGACGTTTTGCAAATGGGCGTAATGGAGTGCATCGCACGCCTGCCCCATGATAGACACGATCTGCTCCTCTGTCATCGGTTGCCCCACGACCTCGCGCAATGAGACACCGGGGATATATTCCATCACCAGGTAGAAACGATGATCCGCTGCCCGCCCAGAACCGTATATCCGGCAGATGTTGGGATGATTCCGCAGCGTCCGTCCAATCTCCCCTTCCTGGATGAATTTCTTGACGACGTAATCGTCGTCCACGTCTAACACCTTAATTGCGACCGGTCGTCGTTGCGCGTCGTAAGCCTTGTAGACCACCGACATTCCGCCCTGCCCGATCTTACCCTCTAGCATGTAGCCGCCAAAATCGGTGTTGCGCGGCAACTCCATACTATCCGTATCTGGATGGGGGAGCGGGGATTGGCTCTTCTCTGGCGGCGACCCAATGTCCCCCTCGGCCGTAAAGCGGAACGTCGTGTTGCAAATCTGGATGACGTCGCCCCGGCGCAGGGTATGCCGCATCACACGGCGATTGTTGACGAACACCCCGTTGACGCTATCACGATCGTGCAACACACATTTCCCATTCTCGAAGACGATCTGCGCGTGTTGCCGGGAGACCATCATATCCCTTTGCAGCATGACGTCGTTGGCGCTGTCCCGACCAATCGTCAGTCCCTTGCGGGAGGCCGGGATCTCCCACATTCGCTGCGCCGTTATGCCTTCTAAGGCGACGAGTTTCGCGCCCGTCTTCTCGATCAGATCGGTATTCGTGATGGGACCTTGCGGATGAGGAACTGGCAGGGCAGTTGGCGGATGGGCTGTTGAGTCGCTTGATGCTGGGGAGCGCAACGTCAAAATCAGGAAAACGAAAGCGACGACGATAGCAATCGCCAATCCAATAAGGAGATAAATTTCCATATTAAGCCTTTAAAAAATCAACATCGACTAAGTTTTCAAGCTGTGCGGTTAGCAACGAATTTATTTCATAGCTCACGGATTTCCACAGATAAACACGGATTAAATCGCTTTCCCCCAGAAAAATCTGTGAAAATCTGTGTTAATCCATGAGCCATAACGTCTAACCGCACAGGTCGAAAGTTTTGTCGATATGGCGCAATACCTGGGCGGCCACTGCTCTCGTCTCGCGTTCGGCGCGGACCACAGTTCGCGCCCAGCAGCTGGACTGTGGTCCGGCTGGAGCAGGCGGTGGTCAGGAACTGCCCCGGAGGGGCTTCTTTTCCGGGCGAAGCCCCGGACAATGCGTAGGCCCTAACCTGGCAGATTCAGAGCCAATAAGGAATCATTGAGCACCCAGGATTCCATCCTACTCTAAGTTTACCACATGAAGAGGGCTTAGGCAAAGTAGGAAATGCTTCTTTTCTGCTTCAGCCTCATTTCATAACGGGAAAGCCCCTGGCGGGGAAGTGTCATTTTTGCCTTACTCTATTCATATAGCACACGCAGGTGATAGGGTTGGGTGCTGCCGCTCGCACTATCATTGTACACCTGGATATAATATCGTCCAGGTTGTAAGTCGCCGGTCAAAAAATACTCGTCCACATTGCCAGCTTGGGCAGATGCCCTCACTATGCTCAAACTAGCATCACGCAAGTACACGTCATAATCCTCACCCGAGGCGATATTTGTCAGCCAGAGTTCAACGGAATGCGCAGCCGACAGGTCAAAGTAGAAGTAATCCTGGACATCATCGGCAGGGAGCAGCCCATAGTAGGTCGAACCGGAGACAAGAGGACCACTAGCTTGCGTTTTCGCATTGTTGTTCGACTCCTTCTCCCAGCGCACCTCCGCCGACTGCGCGTTGGACCAGCCGCTATCGCCCCAACTGTTGCGCGCCTTGACGCGATAGTAATAACGCGCCATACCCTCGCTATCGACGGTGTGAGACGTGTTGGGGCCACTGTATACCTCCTCCGTATCGGAGAAATTGCCGTGCGTGGCTCTCTCCAGGATATAGGTATCGGCCCGGATTGCTGGATCCCAGTCAATCCGGTAAGTTGTACTAGGCCCCGGCGCTGTAATGGTGTTCAAGACGGACGTACCGGGCACAGGGGGCCAGTTCCTGATAGTCAGAGGTAAATAGACCTTATACAGACCGATGGCAGTGACGTACGAGCGCTTTGTCTCGGTCGCTCGACCGCCCGCTCCCGCCACGGTCAACGTGACCGTGTAAGCGTAGCCGGCGCCGTTCTCCAGGGCATCTGCATCGGGATCGTAGGTGTGGGTGGGATCGTCGCAATTGCTGCTGACACCGCCATCGCCGAAGTCCCAGGTGCAAGCGTCGTAGTCGCCGGTGGCGAGGTTGGTGAACTCGACCGCCAGCGGCGCTATCCCTCGCGTCGGGTTGGCGTCGAAGTCGGCGCGCGCCAGTTGCAGGTCGGCCCGCCAGACCTCAATACCGTGCGCGTCGTTGGACGTGGCCAGGAAGAGCCGATCCCCGAATAGGGCGCCTCCATAAGTCGAGTAGTTGTTGCTGTCGCCGAAACCGTCCGGTGCGACTTTGGTCCAGATGCTGCCGTCGCTCGTCCGCCGCAGTTGGGAGCCGCTCCCCCGATTGTACGTACCGGCGTAGAGATAAGGCCCGAAAGCGATCAACGTATCACTGCCGCCGTTTGTGGCATCCCCGAAGCCGTCGTCCACGACGTGTTCCCACGTGTCGCCATCGGCCGAGCGCCACACTTGCGTGCCGAGGCCGGTGTGCGTATCGGTCGAGTCGTTGGCGAACCCGACGTACAGGTCGCCATCGTAGACGGCCAGATGGGGCCACTGGTTGTGAGCGTCCCCGAAACCATCCTGGCCGACCTGTTCCCACGTCACGCCGTCGGGCGCGCGCCAGATCTCAGCGCCCGTGTCGGCATTCTGCGTTCCGACGTACAGCGCGCCGTCGAAGACGGCCATCGACCACGCACTGATGTTGTCACTGTCGCCGAAGCCGTCCGCGTTGACCTGAGCCCAATCGCTGCCGTTGGACGAGCGCCACAGTTGCACGCCGGTCGCTCCGTTGTACGTGCTGACGTAAAGGTGATCGGAGAAAACCCTCATCGTGCCCACGCCGGTATTGTCGCTGTCGTCGAAACCGCCGGCCGCCACGCGATCCCAGGATAGGCCATCGGCGGAGCGATAGATCTCACAACCTGCCGTCTCATTCCACGTCCCGGCGTAGAGATAGCCGTCGAAGGTCGCGCCGAGCACGATGCTGATATTGTCGATGTTGCCCAGGCCATCGTTGGAGACGTGCACCCATGTCGTCCCGTCTGGGGCGCGCCACAGTTGTCCGCCACTTGATCTCCAAAAACCAGCATATAGGTGATCTCCGAAGGCGTGTAAACTGACGCCGCCAGCGACGTTATCACGATCACCAAAACCGTTGACGTTGACCTGCTGCCAATCGGGTACGCCGAGGGTGTATTGCTCGATGCGCATATTGTCGGCATCTGCCACGTAGACGGCGCCATCGGGCGCGATACCGATGCCATTGGGATGGCGGAATCGCCCGTGTTGTCCGCCCCACGCACCACTGATGGTGGTCAGATAAGCGCCGCTGCTGTCGAAGACCTGGACGCGCTGGTTCCACCAACTGTCATTCACGTAAACCCGATTATCAGCGTCAACCGCTACGTCCAGCGGCGCGCGGAGGTGGGCAAAGTCGTCGCCGTCGACGCCGGTCACACCGGCGAAGGTGGTACAACTGCCGCTTTCGCCCACCAGGACGCACTTTTGGACGCGCTTGTTCGTCTCTTCGGCGACGTAGATGAAACCCTCAGTATCCACGGCGACGCCCCGGGGAGTATGAAAGTGGAGATTGTCCTGTCCGGTTTGACCAGTGACGCCCAGCGTTGCGACCAGATTGTAACTGCTGTCGAAGACCTGGACGCGATGGTTCCACGTATCGGCCACGTAGAGCCGCCCGCCGGCGTCCAGGGTGACGTTGTGCGGCCCGCAGAAGGCGTCTGCCGCGCTCTCACACCTGCCCGTACCAAGCGTAGTCTGATAATTGAGATCGTTATCGAAGATCTGCACACGATGGTTCCACGTATCGGCGAGGTAGACGGTCCCGTCGGCGCTCACCGCGACGCCTTGGGCCCCGTTGAGGTGAGCGTCATCGTCGCCGGTCACGCCAGGCGTCCCCACGACAGCCAGGGCATTGCCATTTGGCCCCAACTTGAGCAGCCGTTGACCGGCTTCCTCGACGACAAAGCGGTTGCCGTCGCCATCCACAGCGACGTCGGCGGGTTTGTTGAAGTGATGCTCGTCGGTCAGATAGGGTACGCCGCTGGTTCCCGCCAAGACGCCCTGCGCGTTTCCATCACTGTCATATTCGCGGATGGTGTGGTCGGACCAGTCGCTGACGTAGACGTGTCCCGCTGAGTCCACGGACACGCCGACCGGCCAGCCGAGGTCATCGACGAAGGTGTTGCAGGTCCACCCGAACATGTGAGCGTAACATTCTTTGACGCGCCCATTGGCGCCATCGGCGATGTAGATTTCACCGGCATCATTGATGCCCAGCCCGTAGGCCAGGTTCAGCTCATCGGATCCATCCCCGGCGCTGCCGGTGCCGTGGATCGTGTAGCACGTCCAGCCGTCGTTGTAATAACAGCGCTGCACGCGGTGGTTGTTCACGTCGGCCACGAACAGCCGGTCGCTGCTGTTGATGACGATCTGGGCCGGTCTGTTGAAGTGGGCGTCGTCGTCGCCGGGCTGCCCGGTCACGCCGATGCTCGTGCTGTAGACCGGCGTCCCGTCCACGTCGAAGGTATAAACCTGGATGCGGTGATTGTTCGAGTCTGAGACGTACATGCGCCCGCTGCTGTCGAAAGCGATGCCGCGCGGGGTATCGAAGTGGGCGTCGTCGCCGGCGTTCCACGGGTCGTCGGGCGGGAACTCCTGCAAGAAGTTACCGCCGGCGTCGTACTGGGCCACGCGATGCTGATCCGCCGTCCAGATATTGCCGCCACCGTCGACGGCCACGTCCCGTGGATGATTAAATGTATACGCGCCCCGGTTCTGGAAACCGGCGGCGCCGATGCTCAGCAGGTTGGCACCGTCGGAGGTGCGGTATTTGAGCATCCGCGCGCCCAACTGCTCCGCGACATAGAGATGGTCGCCAGCGTCGATGAACAGCCCGTTGGGACCGTTGAGATAGCTGGTGTTGGCCGGGTAGGCCGTTTCGGTCACGCCCAGTGTCTCGGTGTAGCGGAAGCTGGTACCGGGTTCGCCCAGTTCCAACGAGCCCGGGCGGTCGCTGACGATGGAGAGGCCATACTCGGTGGTGCAGCCGTAGGCCCAGGGATCCCAGTGGTAGACCTTGGCGTAGTAGACACCGTCAGCGTGCGCTTGCCAATCCAGGCAAGAGGCGGGCCAGCGGCCGGGGCAATCGTCGTTTTCGGCCAGCAGCGTGCTGCCGTCGGTGTCGTAGAGTTCCAGCACCGTATCGGCGTGGTCGCCGGTGTTGCCAGTGGTGAGCGTGTAGGTGACGCCCGCCTGGGCCTCGAACTTGACCCAGTCGGTGTCCTCCTCGACGTGAACGTTGTGGATCTGCGCGTAGCCGTCGGGCGTGATCCAACTGGCGCTGCTGATGGTATTATCTATCTCATAGGCGTCGGGAGCCACGTCGCAGATGTCGACGGTGTACGAGACCTCGTCGGCGGAGTAGTCGCCCAGGTTGCCGGCGTGGTCGCGGGCGCGGGCGCGGAATTGGTAGGTGATTCCATCTTGACCGACAAAGCGAGTATAGACTTGCGTGGTACTAATAACCAGGTCATTCCAGGCGCTGAACATCCCCACATCTCGAACCTGCACGTCGTAACTGGCAATGCCGGATAGATTGTCTGAGCCGTACCACCGGACGTGAAAATCTCTGAAAGGAGCATCTCCATACATTGGCGAGACATCAACAGTGGCAGTAGGCGAGGTGCGATCAATGCCCAGGTTCCAGGAGCCTGCACCGGTCCAGTTACCGGCCCAATCGAAGGCCCAGACGTAA
>DSAR01000030.1 GCA_011046405.1 Chloroflexota bacterium
ATAAACCGGGGCAAACTCGCTCGGGCCGGTCTCCTGACCGTGCCCGCTGTGGCTCGGTCGGGAGACCGGCCACAGCTCCCCAACTTATTGAGAAGATACGCGTTTTCGTCGTTTCCGTTTCCGTTTCTGTTTCTGTTTCTGTTTCAGTTTCTGCGAGCGCGGGGGTGTCCGGCTCATATGCACTTCTGTCTCTTGACCGGTTTTTGGATTATAAGCCGGCAGGGACCAGGGGCTCGGCTCACCCCGCTTGAGCAGATCCAAACCCTCGGCGGCTGCACCGCTCCACGAATCAGACGGGAAGACTTTCCACCACTTTTTCCCTTTGAGTTCCAGCCTCAACACCTGCTCGTACATCTCTTTGGCCTTTGCCGGATCGCCCAAATCGTGTTCGCTCATAGCCAGCGTTAGCGCGATTTCTGCATCTTTCGAGTTTAGCGCGTAAGCCTTCCGGTGCGCCTCCAGCGCATCCGCGTAACGACAGATTGTACGCAGCAAGGTCCCCATGCGCATAAATAGTTTGGCATTCTCAGGATCAGCCGCAATGCGCCGGCGATACTCATCTAGCCCGGTGAGGGGGTGCATCATTTCGCCAAAAACGGACGAGTAAAAAGGATGCAAGCGTGGATTGAGCGGCAGATCGGCGACCGACTTTTCCTTGCTAAGCAAAGCCACCATGTCCTCCAGATTGTCAGGCAGCACCGTCAGAGCCAGACGCGCCTGGGGCGTCATAGCGTAGCGATCCACAGCGCCACACTTGGGGCAGACGATCTCGTGATCCATAATGTAGGGATCGTAAGGTACGGGATCCCCCTTTCGCTGCTGGTCGAGGGTGCCGAGGTCCAACAAAACCATCTGGACGAAATGCTCGCGGACACGATCACAGGCCGTGCAGCGCAGTCGCAGGTACAGGCCATCCTCCCGGCGTTTGGGGATGGATGGAGACGCCATCCCCCAATGATCGTGCACGTCCAGCAAAGTGATGATCGAGGTGTCCACCCGATCTTCATCGAACGCGCGCTTGATCTCGGGATACAAATCGCGTGCGTCGAGATCGAGCAGATCCCCGATCAGGAACCCGACGAGCGTTTCTTCGCCAGCGGTATCGGCCTCTGGACGGGTGAGCAATGTGCGCATAAACGCAACGATGCGCTCACGCTGGGCCGGCAGTCGTTGCGCGCGCTCGACCAGACCTTCAGAGGCCGATATACGCGTGTAGATAGCATATTGCGTGTCGGCGACGAGGGCTTCCAGTTCAGACGTGCTATAGCCACCCACCTTGCCACAATGCCGGGTGAGCAACTCATTGCGCCAATCGCCGCTGGCCTGATCTAACCAGGCCGACAGCTCACCCAACTCGACGGTCCGTGCATCACGCAGGGCGCGCAAAAGTGCGACGGCACGGGCAGGCGCGATATCGACAGGCAGTTGCCGATCAAACGCCATCTGGATGAGTTCCGGAGCCAACACCTTGCCCTGCGCCATAATCTCGGCTTCGAGATCTGCATCGTCGGATGGATCGGTAGTGAGTAATTGGTCGATGGGAGGTAAGTAGGATGCGCCCTGTTTTCGCCTGGCAGAGACCGGTCGAGACGACAAAAACGCGGCGCGGAATTCATCCAGCACAGCGGGAGACAGGTCATCAGAGCGATCTGCTGTGGAGGACAATGTCTCAGCCAAACTACGGCGTTGCTTGGTCAACTGGGCTTTCAATTTTTCTGGATCTTCACGAGCGATGAGCGCCAAAGCGTAATCCAACACTTCCATGGCCAGATGGGGCAGCCCGGCACGAGGAAGGGAAAAGCAAAGCGCGTTATAGTTCCAGATATCGGTTGGGTCTGCCTGCGCCAGGCGTGTAAAGAGAGCCAAGCCAGTGTTCAAATCACCGGCTGATAGATAGATCTCGGCCAGATCGCGGCAAATACTGGCGTGGTTTCGTCCATCGTTGTGCTGTTCGTCGCAGACCATCATGGCGTGTACCCAGCGCAACGCCGCCGGAAAATTATGTTTGAAGCGATAGTAGTCGATCAGCTCCCAATATAACAGATGGTAATCCACTTCACTTAACTGAGGTGAGTGGAGGATCAACTCAGTCACTGCAATCGCACGATCACGATCCTTTTTCTCCTTCTCGAAATACTCTATCACGTCCAGGAGATCCATGTCGCCCCACACGCCAGGACGGAGCGCCAGAATCTGTTCACGGGTCAACGAATCGAATTGTTCGATCATCATCATACGGTCCATTTGCAATCTCCATATCTGACTAGAACGTAACTACTCAGCCTGCTGCCCGTTTGCAGCGGATGGGCGGGGGCTTCTGCCCTCCGGTTCCGGGTATTCATCTTCATCGTATCATCACCTCTCGTAACAACACCAATTCTCCCGCCGGGTTGCCCGCTACGTCCAGGTAAGAGACGTTCGCGACGTCGGGATAGGTGTACAACCCGGCCCACGCATGGTAACGACCGGCAGTTACGTCGTCGAGTATCGGGATCGGAAACCGGCTCAAGATCAAATCACCAGCCTGCCATCGCTCGGTGGGGAAAGCGGCGCTGTCGTGTTGGCTGCGCAGCACACCATCCTCCGCCACCAAGTGGATGAACAAATGGTAACCCACGCCCGGAGGCGGCGCCTCGCGCACCCGCCAGGCCAGCCACGTCTCAAGCTCGCGCTCAGAAAGCGAGAGGCTCGCCGGAACATCGTGCCCCAAGAAATCGACCCCATTGGCGAAGACGAAGGGTTCATCGAAAAGGGTCACACCGGACAACACGTCCTCTCGCTCATTCCCCTGCCGGTGGAAGAGCCGGTAGCGCACGCCGTCGGGCAGTTCGACGCTCGGGCCAGGCCGCACGCGCTCCCAAGAGACCAGACGATCAATCGTGGGTGAGAACGCTGCCGCCTCGCCCACCAGCGGGCCGATCAGGTAGACGACGTCCGCCCGATCTGGGACCGGGATCGCCTCGCGTCCATCGGCGAAGTAACGGGGCTGGTCGAACAGCAGCGCATCGAAGACGGCCGGTGTCTCGTGCATCGTCGGGATGGTCCCCGCACTGAGCACGACGAAAGCGGTATCGGCCCCACCGCAGGCCCCACCGCAGGCCCCACCGCAGGCCCCACCACAGGCAGGATCGATCAGTCGTCGCGCCTCCCGCGCCGTCACCCGCGTATATTTGAGCGGAATGCCGTAGCCGCCAGTGGAGGGATGGCGGTCCATGAACCAGAACACCCGCCCGACGACGGCGACCTGCCAGATACCCAGCGCCAACAAAGCCAGGATCAACGCCCATGATACCCACCTGAGGCGAGAGAAATGGGCGGCCAGATCAGCCAGGAGTAAACCCACGAGCAGAAACTGCACCGGGTAGAGCAGATTGAAATAGAAGGGATGCACCTCGGCGGTGGGCCGGCTCTGCAACGCGATGGGCACGGCGAACCAGATTAACAAAATCAAGAGTGGACGCCGCCGCTCCTCTGGCCCACGAACGATCTGCAGCACTGCGTAGGGGATGGCGAGCGCCAACGATCCCATCAGCGCCCAGTTGAGCCACCACAGGTTCGGCAATCCGGCCCGGTAGGCCTGGTGCAACCCGCCCGCCATCCGCCCCGCGATCTCGTGGCTCCCCATCATGAAGAAAGCATAGCGCAGGGCGTCCCAAGAAAAGCGCCCCTCTCCGCCGGCGTAATTCAGGAAGTCCCGCAGGTTGGGCCACCCGTTTAGCGCGTCGTGGATTGCATAGGGCGCGACGGCTAATGTGAACACGCCCACGCCCGCCAGCAGCGGCTTGAGAGAGACCTGCTTCCGATAGACGAGCATCACGATCAACAATACGGGGACGAAGGCCAGGCCGCCCAGGTGCAGGCCGATGAGGGCCGCCAGGCTGGCGAAAGCGCCCACCAGCGCCCAGCGCCGACCCTGCACGAAGGTCGCCATCAGCGACGCAACGAAAGCAAGGGTGACCAGGGGCAAATTCTGGGCCCATATCTTGCGGCCGTAGATGACGGCCCACGGACTGACAGCGAAGAGGAAAGCGGCTATCAAACCCACACGCCGACCGAAATAGGCCCGGCCCAGCCCGTAGCAGGCCAGCACGGCCAATCCGTTGAGCAACCCGGTGAAGAGCACGGCCGCCACTGGATCGGCCCACAGGCGCAGAGGAAACGCCAGCAGATACAACGTCAACGGCAGGTTGTCTGTCCCGGTAGACGTATCGACACCGGTGACTGGGAGATAACGCTCGCAGGCGATCGCCAGAGCCAAGCGGGTCACCGTCGCCTCGTCCCGCTTGAACGGCGTCAACGTCGGCCAGGCCATCCGCAAGATCAGCGCCAGGAGGACGAGCGCCAGCACCAGAACCCGCGTCACCCGCTCCTCGTCGAACGTTTTGTCCATGACTTCTCCACACGTGTGTCTATAAAGCAATGCCGTCGTTATTCTACTTACTCCCAATCATTCTGTCAAATAGTCGTTGTGTCGTAACTGCTCAGCCTACCGTCCGTTTGCAGCGGATGGGCGGGAGCGGGCGACGTGTCCGGACTTGCAAGGTGACGGCGGCCCATACATTTTCGTTATCGAGGATGAACGCAGTGTATGGCGACGGCTGCGTTTTCCCGGCAGCAACAGAACTTGTCTGCCAGGATAGGTGTGATAGAATCAATACGTGAAGTTCGAGGTTCTTTGGGATTTCGCATGGTCGCGGTGAGAAATTAGCCACGAATCCTTCGACTACGCTCAGGACAGGTTTGCACGAATTAACACGAAAAATCCAAAATTAGTAATTCGTGTGATCCGTGATCAAGTAATATGATTCGACCATAGTGCAGGAGGAGCGACACCGATGGATCTTTTGGAAATGGGCATCACGGCTGCACGCAGTGGCAACCGGGACGAGGCGCGGATGCTCCTGGAAGCGGTCACACTCCAGGAACCGGACAACGAGCAGGCTTTTCTGTGGTTGAGTTTCGTCCTGGACGATCCCGAACTCTCGATGCGCTGCCTGGAACGGGTATTGGAACTCGATCCCGGCAACCAACGGGCAGAGCGGGGCTTGGCCTGGCTGCGCTCGCAGCAAGGGGACGAGGCCGAGGCTTTGCCCGAACGACTGTCGGATACCGAGCTGAGGGTATTGCTCCAGGCGCTGAAACAACCCGACGAACGGGCCGTGTTGGGCGCGATCCGACGCCTGGGAGAGGCCGGTGACTCCCGCGCGGTCGAGCCGCTGCTGAACTTGCTGGTCTCGACCCCGAGCGAGACGATCCGGGGTCACGCGCGGGTGGCGCTGACCGCCATCGGCACGCCAGCCGTCGGGCCGGTATCGAGGCGCCTGATGGGCGAGCGGGCGCCCAAGGTGGCCACGCAACTGGCGGGGGTGTTGGCCCGCGTGCGCTCGATGGCCGCGCTGGAGGCGTGTCGCGACGTCGTCGACCGGGCCAAACACCCGGTCGCCCGTTACGCCATAGCGCTCAACCTGATCGTCTCGGCCCACGGCGAGGTGGCGTTGGGCATCGTGCGCGATTACGTGGCCCAGGCCAGCCAGGACGAGCGCGCACGGGCGGCCATCGTGATGGCGGTGGGCCAGGCGGTCAAGGCCGGCGCCCTGGAGGCCAGGCCCGGGCTCCAGACGCTGATGGCGATCTGGGGCAATTCGTCCCTATCGCCTGCTCTGCGGCGCTCGGCGTTGACAGCGCTGGGCGTTTCCAGTCAGCCCTCTGTCGTGAAGCACCTCTTCGAAGCAACGGCCGACCGGGACGAGCACACGCGCGTCGCGGCGGTGGACGCGCTGGCCCGCTTCGATCCCCCCCAGGTCGATCTGCTCGACCGCCTGGCCCGCAGCACCGACCCGCTCGTTCGCGCCCGGGCCAACCTGATCCTGGATAAGCTGCCGGCCGCTTGAGTCGAGCCGCTTCGCGCCGGGTGAACGGCTGGGCGCGGGAGCAGATCTTGCTCCCGAAAAGCAGTGGTCTAACCTGTTTCAACAGGTTTTCCGTGTCAGCGGAGCATTGAAATGCTCCGCTTCGTTTTTCCGGCATGTGCATCACAATTGACAGGCCTCGTCGTTTGTGTATAATGGATATTGTATCCAATTTGCAATGTTTTTTCTTACAGACAGAGAGAGGTAATGGTGGGAGAATTTCCTGACGGGCCAGGCCTGGTCTACCAGACGGTGCAGCAGTCGGTCGTCGATTACCTGCGAGAACTGATCCTGAGCGGCCTGCTGGCGCCGGGCGAGCGGCTCGTGCAGAGCGAGTTGGCCGAGCGGTTGCAGGTGAGTCGCACGCCGGTCCGGGAGGCCCTGCACCAGCTGGCCTCGGAGGGGCTGGTGACGATTTCATCCTACAAAGGGGCCTCGGTCGCGGCATTCTCCCTTTCAGAGATCGAGGACGTCTACGCCATCCGCTGCGCGTTGGAAAGTCACGCGGCCTACCTGGCGGCCCGCTCGATCACCGCAGAGACCCTAGCACAGTTGGAGACGTTATTGGATCAAATGGCGGAGGCCTTCCAGCGTGGCGACCGGGTGCAACTCCTGGAACTGCACCATCAATTCCACGTGGGAGTCTACGCAGCGGCCCAGCGTTCGCGTCTGTACGACCTCGCGGTCCGGCACCTGGGTCTGACCAACGTCTACCAGCGCATGGCCCTGAGCCTGGGGCGAGGGGCGAGGGATCCGCTCGTCGAGCACCAGGAGATCGTGGACGCGCTGCGGCGGGGCGATGCCGAGTCGGCGGGCCGCCTGATGCGCGATCATTTGCAGGCGACGGTCGAAGAGTTGTTGGCCCTCTTTCAAAAGGATCAAGCCCAGGGGGCGGACGATTGAGCACGGGCATCATCTTCGACGTCAAGAAATTCTCCATTCACGATGGGCCGGGGATCCGCACGACGATTTTCTTCAAGGGCTGCCCGCTGGCCTGTTGGTGGTGTCACAACCCCGAAAGCCAGTCGATGGCCCGGGAATTGGCCTTCACGGCCCGGCGTTGCATCGGCTGTGGCGCCTGTGTGGCGGTCTGTCCCCGGGGCGCCATCGTCCGGGAGGGGGACACGATCCTGACGCGGGCGGGGGATTGCGACCGGTGCGGCGCTTGCGTCGACGTGTGTTACGCCGAGGCGCGCGAGATGGTGGGGCGCCGGGTGGACGTGGCGGAGTTGGTGCTCGAGATCGAGAAAGACATCCCCTTTTACGAGCAGTCCGGCGGCGGCGTGACGTTTTCAGGGGGCGAGCCCCTGGCCCAGCCAGATTTCTTGCTCGATCTGCTCCGGGCCTGCCAGGAACGGGGCATCCACACCGCCGTCGATACGTGTGGTTTCGCGCCGTGGGAGGTCCTGGAGCGAGTGCGTGGGGAAGTGGACCTGTTCCTGTACGACCTCAAGTTGATGGACGACGCCGCCCACCGAACCTACACCGGGGTCTCCAATGCGTCGATCCGGGCGAATTTGGAGCGGCTTTCGGCGCTGAGCGAGGCCATTGTCATACGGGTGCCCATCATCCCTGGGATCAACGACGGGGAGCCGCACGTGCAGCAGATGGCAGCGTTCGTGGCCGGTCTGCCCCATGTGGAGCGCGTCGATCTCCTGCCCTACCACCACATCGCGGCCGATAAGTACCGGCGCCTGGGGATGACGTACCGCCTGCCCGACGTGCCGCCTCCCACCGATGCGCGTATGCACGCCATCGGTCAGATTTTTGAGTCGAGTGGATTAAGCGTAAAAATTGGGGGATAGAAAGATGACGATGACGGAAAGAGTCGCGCGATTGCGACGAGAGAGCCTGGACGCCGTGCCGCGTATCTCTGCCGAGCGGGCGGCCTTGTTGACCGCGTTCTACCGGGAAGACCGGGGATTGGTCTCCGCCCCGGTGCGGCGGGCGTTGGCCTTCCAGTACTTGATGGCTCACAAGACCATCTACATCGGCGACGGGGAATTGATCGTCGGGGAGAAGGGGCCGGCGCCCAAGGCGGCGCCCACCTACCCGGAACTGTGCTGCCACACGTTGGCGGATCTGGACGTCCTCGATGCCCGGGAGAAGATCCCCTTCGCCGTCAGCCCGGAGGTACGCCGGGTTTACGAGGAGACGATTATCCCTTTCTGGCGCGGGAAGACGATGCGGGAGTCGATCTTCGAGCATATGACGCCGGCGTGGAAGAAAGCCTACGAGGCCGGCGTCTTCACCGAGTTCATGGAGCAGCGTTCGCCCGGGCACACCGTCCTGGACGATAAGATCTACGGCCAAGGATTGCTCGACTTCAAGGCGGATATCCAGCGGAGCCTGGATGGCCTGGACTTTTTGAACGATCCCGGCGCGTACGCCAGGCAGGAACAACTCCGGGCCATGGCTATCTGCGCCGATGCGCTGATCGCCTTCGCCGGGCGTCACGCGGCACTGGCGCGGGAGATGGCCCAGCGGGAGACGGACCCCCAGCGCCGCGAGGAGTTGGCGCGCATCGCAGAGGTCTGCAGCCACGTCCCGGCCCACGCGCCCCGGGACTTCTGGGAAGCGCTGCAGTACTACTGGTTCGTCCACCTGGGGGTGACGACGGAGTTGAACCCCTGGGACGCCTTCTGCCCCGGCAAGCTGGATCAGCACCTGTACCCGTTCTACGAGAGGGGCCTGACCGAAGAGACGCTCACGCACGAGCGGGCCGAGGAGTTGCTCCAGTGTCTGTGGATCAAGTTCAACAACCAGCCCGCGCCGCCCAAGGTGGGGGTCACGGCAGCCGAGAGTAGCACGTATACCGACTTCGCCCAGATCAACCTGGGCGGCGTGCGGCCCGACGGTTCTGATGCAGTCAACGCGGTGACCTACCTGATCCTGGACGTGATCGAGGAGATGCGGCTGCTCCAGCCCAGTTCCTCCATCCAGGTGAGCAAGAAGAACCCAGATCGTTTCATCAAGCGGGCGGCGAAGATCATCCGGACGGGCTTTGGACAGCCGTCGGTGTTCAACAGCGACCTGGTCGTCCAGGAGTTGGTCCGCATGGGCAAGTCGGTGCTCGATGCCCGGTGCGGGGGCACCAGCGGGTGCGTGGAGACCGGCGCCTTTGGTAAGGAGAACTACAACTTGACAGGCTACTTCAACATGCCCAAGGTGCTGGAGGTCACGCTCAACAATGGAGTCGATCCCCGGACCGGCGAGCGGATCGGCCTGGCGACCGGTGATCCCACGACGTTCGAGACCTTCGACGAGCTTTTCGAGGCGTACGAGCGGCAGTTGAATTATTTCCTGGACGTCAAGGTGCGGGGCAATCACGTCATCGAGCGCCTGTACGCGAGCTTCATGCCGGCGCCTTTTCTCTCGCTGTTGATCGACGACTGCATCGCCACGGGGAAGGACTATCACGACGGGGGCACGCGCTACGACACGAGCTACATCCAGGGCGTAGGGCTGGGCACGATGACCGACGCGTTGGCGGCGATCAGCTATCACGTCTTCGACGTCCAGACGATGACGATGGCGGAACTGTTGGCCGCCCTGCGGGACGATTTCGAAGGCCGCCCCCGGGTGCGCCAGTTGCTCCTCAACCGCACGCCCAAGTATGGCAACGACGACGACTACGCCGACGGCGTGATGGTGCGGGTCTTCGAGGCCTATTTCGATGGCGTCGACGGCCGTCCAAACACGCGCGGCGGGACCTACCGGATCAACCTCTTGCCCACGACGGTGCACGTCTACTTCGGCTCGGTGCTCGGCGCGACGCCGGACGGGCGCCAGGCCGGGATGCCGCTTTCGGAGGGGGTGTCGCCGGTGCAGGGGGCCGACCGACGGGGGCCGACGGCAGTCCTCAAGTCGGTGGCGAAGATGGATCACGTGCAGACCGGGGGCACGCTGCTCAACCAGAAGTTCACGCCCCAGTTGCTGTCCGACGACGATGGCCTGGATACATTCGTCCACTTGATCCGCACCTATTTCAACCTGGACGGGCACCACATCCAGTTCAACGTGGTCGACGCCGATACCCTGCGCGCCGCCCAACAGCACCCGGAGCAGTACCGGGATCTCATCGTGCGAGTGGCGGGTTATAGCGATTACTTCTGCGACCTGAGCGAGGCGTTGCAGAACGAGATCATCGCCCGCACGGCGCACCGGTCATTTTGAGGAACGCTATCTGTGCTTCCCAAAAGATTTGGGTTGTTTGGGATTTCGCACAGTTTTAGTTGCGTGGATTCAAAAAACGAAAAAAGCACCCGGGCGCCCAGGTGCTTTTTTCTATTGTCGTGTGTAAGTTTTATCACAAGAGGCACAGCGTCGTATATCCCGCTCAAAGGCTCATATCATGGGATAGAGACAGGTTGGCGACCTCGAACAACCGTGGCTGAACCCGCCAGGCGCTAGGCGTTTTGCCGCAAGCGGCGAACCAGGGCCAGCAGAAAGAGCAACCCGCCACCCAGAATGCCGGCGCCTAACAGACCGAGGCCCGTATCGGGCATTTCCTTACTTGTGGCCGCAGGTTTCGTCGGTGTAGCCCGGCGAGTTGGGGAGGGTTCTGGCGTCTCGACATCGGCGACGGCCGCCGGCGTAGCCGTGACGTCCTCTTCCTCATCTTCTGGAGATGGTGTAGTCGCGTCGGGTTCCTCCGTTGGCGTTGGCGTTGGTGTCGCGGTGTCGGGTTCTTCCGTCACCTCAAGCGCTGGTGTATCGGTCGGGACAGGGGTCTCGTCGGCATCGATCTCGACAGTTTCTGTGATACCGGCTTCCTGGGCTGCTATTATCGCCTCGTTGGTTAGCATGATGGCCTGTCTATCCTGATCCGATTGCTGTCTGCTGAAATATATAAACCCTACGCCAACACAGAAGATCGCTACAAGCAAGACAGCCATACCGATCATCATGAACATAAATGTACGGTTGGATCCTTCGTCGGCTTCTAAATCCTCCGTCTCCTCTTCGTACAGATCTTCATCTGAATAGATATCGAAATCCTCCACTTTTGCCTCCTTGATAAAAACATACGATGCTGTTGCCTTATTTTAGCGCAGGACCTCCAAGTTTACCAGCGGAACGATGACCGGGTTTTCGTGCCCCAGATCCACTTTGGCGACTCGGACCTTAGCGCCCGTTGCTATCTCCTGTTCAGTTTCGGGAATGCTGAGCACGATACCTATGGCGCCCATGTGGGGGGAGCGCACAAGTCGGACTTGGGTACCTACTTTCAGTGGCTCTCCAGACGCCACCTGCGTTGGTAAAGACTCAGCCGGTAACGGAATGATGATTTCGGGGTATATCACATTCCACCGAGACCGGACCCTTCCGCTAATCGCGGCGTCGCGCCCATCGCTGCTTTGGAGCAGTTTGAATATCGGGGAAGCCATCGGCACGACGCCGATCCCCTCGGTGACGACGACGGGTAATAATGTGTCTTCCAAATCCGGTACGAGATGGGCTGATATTCCGCCCAAGATGATTCCGCGCACTTGAAATTCCTGAGCCTGTTCGATGACTGCCAGATCCTCAATTCCAGCGCCGCCGACGAGAATCATACTGTGGCAGGAAGGATCGATGTCTTGAGCATTTAGTATTTGATCGGGACTTTCGACTATGCATTTGAGAACGCCAAAGCTCTCACCGCCGCTTCCCCAGATCCCCTGGACGAGAGCTCCTGACGTTTCGATGACCAGACCATAGGGGGCTACGACGTTGGTCACTGTCCCATTGATGTATGCTCTCAAATCCAAACGGGTGCTGGGCCCTTCAATCAAGACCCGACCACCACCCCGGGCGGTCACTGTGCCATCAATAGGGGATTTGACCGTGCGAGGCGGCAACCACCCTCGCTTGGCAATGACCTGTCCCTTTTCCACTTTATCACCTGCTTTGACTTGCAGAAAATCTTTGAGCTTGGATGCTGTTACGTCGATCAGGCGGGCAACCTGGACGATGCGAAAATCGCCGGGTTGTTCGGTACGTGCCACGACTTGGGTGGGCTCGACCCGGTCGCCTGCCTTGACCAAAACCTCGCCCGGCGCAGGCAAAACGCGCTCGCGCCGTATCTTGGTCAAAGGCGTCATTCGAGTTTCTACTGGATAATACATCTTTTCACTTCACCCTTAACGGACCGACTCGGAACGATAGGTACCCATTATCCGCCTACATCCCAAAGCCACTGTCGTAATTTTTCCTGTCGTCTCTCTACCATTCGTGGGAGACGCAATGGACGCCCGCGCGCGTCGATAATCAGCCCAGCCAGGCCGCCGTTTATTTTCTGCTTGCCACCCTTCCCCGGCCCGCCAAAGCCGACGTCGAAACCATGGCGTCGCACCGGCTTCAGTTCCAAAACAGCCTGTTTTCCGGGCTGTAGGGGCAACGTCTCCAGATCGCCGTAATGGACGTCGATGTCCAGCGTTCCGTCATCTTCGTACGTCAATCGCGCTTTGAGAACCAGATCTCCAAGGCGAGCTCTCCCAACCGGCGCGACGACTGTCGCCAAGTTGACCAGGGCCCCACGGTCCAGGGCTTCTACTGCGGCGAGCGGTTTGACGGTGGCAACACTTCCCAGGGCCGGGGCAATGCCATGCACATCCATGACTAGGGTCGTGACGCCGATCGGTTCCAGGGCATCGATGACCATCAAGGCGGTCTGCCCGGGCTGAGGGGCCTGAGTCAACATACTGCCACTGACGACGATCGTCTCGCACAGCGGTAGAAGTTGGCGATCGATTTGAGCCTTGCCTGCCTGCCATCCCGGCCGGGCTATCTGCAGCGTGGCGCGAATCGCTTCGCGGACGAGCGCTTGTTCCAGGCGCAACTCGTCGAGCTCCTGCGAGATCGTATGGGGGCGCATTTCCTTATTGATCAGCAGGCCCATGATCTCGTCATATCCCATAGATTCCGGCATCCACTGCGTAAGCGCCTCAAATCCCTGTTTTTGCAGCAACTGTCGCCCGCCAAAGGCGGCTCCCACGCCGCCATTGATCGTCAGGTAGGGAACTTCGTTGAATATGGCCGAGAGGGTTGTGTGAGCAGCGCCCACATCAATGCCTATCACGCCTTTTTCCTGATCGCCCAGGTGCCACAGGTATTGCATCAACCGGCTGAAGGCGTTGGCAGTTGGCATAAGAGGCACCGAACTCCAGCTATTCAGGACGTCGATGCCCGGAAGCAAACTCATTTTCTTCTGCGTGTAAAGGGTTTCCAACTCGGCGCGGGCGCTGGCAAGCGTTTCTCTCGTGAGTTCAGGGCGCACGTTGTCGGTGACGCGTAATTCAGCCTGGCCTTTGATAAGTCTCACGATCCGTCGGCGTAATTGGGGATTGCCCATATAGAGCACACGCGGTCGAGCGCTCTGTTCAATCATCGAACAGGCCAAAGCAACCGTTTTGACCATCTCCAATACCGGATAAGTCGCCCCCCCATCCGTCCCCCCGGCGATGCATATCACGTCAGGTGCGGCCTCGCGGATGGCATGGACGTGGGATGCCTCATCCGATCCATGATGATGGACACTCGATAGGATGGCGTGAATGACTGAATAGGTGCCAGCAGCGGCGCGCTTGGCGCTGGCCACGCTCAGATCAGGAACCAGTCCTCCCAGGACCGTACCCAGCGGTTCGGCTGCACTGGCGGTTGCTACGAAAGCATCGACGCCCTGACGGCCCGCCGTAGCCGGCAGGATCAAGTCCCCGCTAACGTCGAAGAAGTGACGCCCCGTAATCTGGGCGATTTTCCCGATGGCTCGGCGCACCCCTTCAGATACGTCAGACCAGGGGGGAGCTGTGGTCGTAAGCGCCTCGCCGCGGGCAATGAAACGATAATGCCCCGACACCTGCTCCAGGAGCACAGCTTTGGTGGTTACAGTGCCACAATCGGCCACCAGAATGGCGTTAATGGGTTGCTTTTCTGACATTGTGGTCTCTCACTACCCTGATGCGAATTTTACTACCCGACATTCGTGGCCAAGAGCCTGATTTTCGATCACGAATCACACGCATGCTCGAATCTCACGAATGTTTTTCACAATTCGAGCCAAAATTCGTGTCATTTGTCTATTCGTGCCATTCGTGATCCGGAGATGTCGGGTAATGAAATGCGAATTAGCAAAACGGATTGGTATTAGCCCCCAACGAAAAAGAAATATAATCTCTCGAAAACCTCGATCAAATAGTCCATCCGTCCAATGAATATCGATAGAGAGGCGGTGATCGTTCCGGCAAAGGCAACGCCGAACGCGACGAGCAGGAAGATGCGGCCGATGAAACGCACCAATTGGATAAGACGGCCTCCCAGGGCAGGAGGGCCAGTACGCTTTTGCCCGATCAACGTGAAAGCCATCAGCGTACACACCGTGCCCAGGACGATTGCTACGCCGTCGATGCCATTTCCACTGGTGGGGCTCAGGGCCTGGACGGTGGCTTCGGTTTGCGGAATCAGGGTCCCGAGCAACGCGCCGCCGAGGGCCACCGCGGTCCCAACGCCAATGAGAGAGGCAACAGAGAAGGTGCCAATGAAGGCTTTGCGAGGGATGGCCTTGGCCAACAGAAATATACCCAACAACAGGGGAATCACTGCTCGCATTTGCATAGTGGGTTGAGTGGCGATAAGGTAGCGTAGCAAAATGTCGGCAAGGACGTCGCGAATAACGATCCCGAACGAGTAGCCCAACAACGCACCGATGAAGAGATGGAGAGCCAGTCGATAGATGGCGCGAAGGGGCTTAAGGTCTAGCAGATACGTTAAGACCATAATGGTCAAAATAGCTCCCGTGGCCACGCCGATGAGGTCTAACATTTGGGCGGTCACTGTTCTTTCCTCCTTCGCCGTCCAACGATAGCGTAAGGGATCGCGCCACCCAAGATCAATACCACGATCATCACGTGGCCCACTGCCAGGGCATTTAGACGACGAGTCGCATCACCCTCTATCCCTTGATGACGTTCATAAGCAGCGGCCTGGCTCAAACCAATGAGGGACCCCGCAAGTTGCGCAGGGCTGGCTGCGAGATAAGGGCCGGCGAAAGGTTCCAGGGCCGCGCTCAAACCGGCGACAATAGGCGGTGGGTGACCTGCTCCTTCAAGATACGTCTGTTCAACCCACCAACGCAGGACGCCGGGTCGGGCGGTCAATATGACGAGCAATTGCGGCGTTGGTTGTGCTTCCCTCAAAATTTGGGCAATGCCTGTAACACCTCCCGGACGATAGCCGATCAATGTGTAATCCGCTGTCATATCTTTCATCAACCTGGCCGCTACGGCGACCCCCTCAGGACGTGTGGTGGCGATGGAAAGATCAACCGCTCGATCAAGCAAATGGCGCACGAGCGCTTGGGCTATAGCATCCATCTCATCCGATTCCGCCGGGCCGTATTCAAATACGAGGAGAACCGTTTCACCGGCGTTTAGATTCTGAATCGTATCGTAGGGAGCGCTAGGCGACAGGGTCGGAGAGGGAATCGCAGGAAGGAGAGCAGGAAACATTAGTGTACCCAATGTCACCACGATCAACGCCAGGGCGATCAGCCACCGTAGGGATCGCTCCCCCACGCTGACGTCCTGGAGTTGGGCTTTATAGGGTTGTGGCTTAGGGGGCTCAATGGCTGACATGACGAGGTCTTGAAGAAGTTGAGCCCTGGATAGCGTAGCCTCGTCTGCCTTGATGTGCAATGGGCGTTTGCTAGGTTGTAGTTGTTCGATCACCTCACTAGGCGCAATAACGCCTCGAAGGCCTTGCAACAAACCCTCGGTCTCCAGCACTTCCTCTGGCGCTTCCTCTCTTCGAGGTTGCATGTCTTTAACCCAGGCCGGTATTTCACCATGGACGAGCGTTTCAATAGCGCTTGGCTCAGCGGCGAGCACTTCATCAGGGGCAACTTCCGCTTTGAGACCGGTCAACCAATCAGGGAGCGCGCCCGCTTCAATCTCAGGTTCTGTTTCAACAGGCGCCGCCACTTCTGAGGGCAGAATGGGGGGCTCTTCTTCCTCCAGGGCAAGTTCCTGAAGCCAATCGGGCGTCTCGTCAAATAAGTCGGTCTCGATCTTTTCTGCAAATGGAGGATGTGGCGCTTCGGGCACGCCAGGTTCTGGCACGCCAGTCTCTGGCGCCAATTCCTGCAGCCAGTCGGGCACCCCGCCGGGTTCCGCTTCCGGTTCCCATGCGGCTTCGTCCAACGCGGCCTCTTCCCACGGCGCGGCGGGCTCTGGCACGCCAGTCTCTGGCGCCAATTCCTGCAGCCAGTCGGGGACTGCGCCGGGTTCCGCTTCCGGTTCCCATGCGGCTTCGTCCAACGCGGCCTCTTCCCACGGCGCTGCCGCCTCTGGCGCCTCGACCCCGGGCACGCCCGGTTCTGGCGTCAGTTCCTGCAGCCAGTCGGGGATCGCGTCTTCCTCAAGCTCGAATTCATCCGGTGCAGTTTCGGACGTTGGAACAGCAGGAGATATCGTTTCTTCTAACGTTTCACCTCGAAGTTGTGATAGCCAGTCGTCGTCTGTATCGTCTGCATCGGATATATCAGATATTTCGATCGCTTCTGGCGGCCCAGGTGCTCGAAGTTGCGATAACCAATCGTCTTCGCTTTCTTCGACTATATGTTCTGGTTCACCTATGACGCTATCGTCTGGCGCGGTGTCTCGAAGTTGTGACAGCCAGTCGTCGTCTGTATCGAATGTATCAGGTCTTTCGATTGCTTCTGGCGGCTCAGGCGCTCGAAGTTGCGACAACCAATCGTCTTCGCTTTCCTGGACTGGATGCTCCGCTTCACCCATGGCGCTATCGTCTGGCGCGGTGTCTCGAAGTTGTGACAGCCAATCGTCTACTTCTTCCGCCTCATCGTCTTCTTCAACCAGAGGCCCTTCATCCATATCCACATCGCCGTCTCGGAACTGCGATAGCCAATCGTCGTCGTCAGCGAATTCGCCAGCCTCTGGAGATGCTTCAGTCTGTGCTCGTTCATCCAGCGGGATGGTCGGGAGCGAGAGGCCCTTGATGGACGATACTTCGGGGGGCTGTGTCTCTTCTGGTGTTTCGGGGTCCGAGACCATCGGCATCAACCGGGCCCGGCATTTATCGCAGTATACGTTGCCCACTGGGTTCATTGCGCCGCACATTGGGCATCGTAGCGCGGTCTGCATGGGGAGAGGTTCACCACACTCGTTGCAGAAGCGACTGCCTCTTCGATTAGCGGATCTGCATTTTGGACAATGAATCATTTGATCACTCAGGATTCGCTATAGGGTTGTTCGCTGACAATAAAGACCCGTAAGGCTGTGACAATGACACCCAATGCAACGCCGAGCAACAGCCCGCGTATGCCAGCCGTGCTCAACACGTCGATGATCCAGGACCGGATACCGGTTAACCATTCCAACCCGGTCGTAAAGGGGATGCTGCCTAACAAAACGACGACAACGGTAACGAGGAAAATGACCGCCCAGGCATTGAGCCGGGCTCGAAATATGCGGAGTGCGGCCAGGACGAGGGTAAAAGCAAGCAAGGCAGCCAGAGACGCTCCCAGGGGCGTGATCACGTAATCAAATATCCACTGAGATGTCGTGGCGAGCATGGCCTGAGCCTCAGAAGATACCGGGATGCCGAGAAAGTCAAGCCCCAGGCTCTGGAAAGCCGGCGGTATCCAGGTCAACAGCATAGCGAGCACCAAGATCAAGCTATAAAACCAGCCGGAACGCCGCCGCCGGATGTGCCGGCCATGGACTTGGAGAACATTGAGCAGACCTAGCAGGAAGGCGAAGGCGGAGATGATCACGGCCCATTCGACCATCATATCGCGCAGTTCGGTCAATGGGGCTATGCCCGGCATCAAGTAACCAAATAATACAACTAGGCCAGGTATGAGGATGAAGAAGAGAAACGGGATCCAATGTCTAATCAGTCTACCCATCATTCTACCAGATTCCCCAGTACGTGGCGATACTCAGGGCCAAAATCGTCAAGACGAGGATAAAGCGCAAAACATCCTGTGTAATGAGTCCAGCCATATAACGGTCTTCACCCGTCAATTGAGCACCCGCGGCGTACAATTCTTCACCTTGAGCGAGTTTTTCGATCGCGGGATATAGTGCTGAGATAGCCGTCGGTGTCGTCACAGCGGCCAATGCGGGTGTATTATAACGAACGCTGGAGTCGGCGATTAGTGAAACCTCTTGCGCAAAAGCGCCGATCATCATCGTCGCGGTGACTGTTTCGCCGCTAGCGACGTCACCGGCCCCGGCGGCGTACCCCACAGGTGATGGGGCGACGAAGCGTACCTGCCCGGCGTTGTAAAACTCCAACTGACCTTTTCTCTCGTAAGCCCGGCGTAGAATATCCTGGGCTATCGGGAGCAATGTGGGATCGCCCACCGTGATAATCGGTGGAGCGTTGTAGGCTACCGCTTCGTCGGACAAGGCCTCTAGAACTTGCAGTGCGGCTATGGACGTGATGGCGTCTTCACCATACAGGCTTCCATTGCCCAGCGCGACGTGAATCCCTCCCCCGCTTTCAGCCGCGTAACTCGCCTGAACCTTCAAATCCTGGAAGGCGGAGATGGGACGCACAGCCGTTTGGGTTTTCTTTCTCAACCGCAGAATGAGATAGACACCAATCAGTGTCACGAGGCTGAGGAGCAGTATTGCGCCTGCCAAGAGATTCATAGCTTACCTTTCTTCTGTGAGATAGGCTTGCAATAGTCTCAGTAGCTCTGGATCATCCAACAAGATCGAGATGCGCTCTAGCGTGCTTTCTGGCGCCAGATGGATGGCTAGAGGTTGCACGAGTAAAAGTGCCTGGCTGCCCAGGAAGCCAAACGCTCGTGCCACATCGAGACAGGGTAATACGATGGGTGAAAGCCCTGACGTTGCGATGTGCTCGGCCCAGACGGCGATCCACGCCGGCGTTTCTTTTTCGTTCACTGTGAGGCCTTTATGGTTTCCACGC
>DSAR01000020.1 GCA_011046405.1 Chloroflexota bacterium
CCCCCGCCGCCATCTGGAGGAACGTGAAGTGAGGAGCGGTACTCGCTTTGGGCAAGGTCTCGGTGACGACGACACCGGTGATTGGCTGGGAATCCAGGTTCTTCAGGCGAATTTCGTAGCGCACGGTGCTAAACGGGGCAGCTTCGGTGGGATTGACCACTTTGCTCAACTCGACGACCTCGTTGACGACCCTGACCGGCGCCGCCGGGTCGATGGACTCAATGCATATCAACTGACTGGTGGTAGCCAGAACGTTGTTCTTGTACGTCCGATCTCGCGCGATGCCAACCGGAATCTGGGCGCGGAAGGCCAGGACGAGTTGTCCGTTAGCAGGAACGCTCTGCCCAACCCAGCGGACGGGACCGCCGGCGTCGGGATCCCCGGTGCTGTCGGGTTCGGGCCCAGAGACCATCTCCTGGTATTGGAAGTAGACCCCCTCGTAACCGGGCAATGTATCCTCGATGACTATACCGGTTACGTTGATAGTGGAGTCGTTGATCAGTGTGATGGTATACACGACGCTCTCGCCGGGCATCGCCGTCTTGTGATCGACTCCCTTTTCTATCCTGACGTGAGGATTCACCCGCAGCGGCGCCAGGTCGGCGGTGCTCTCGTAGGTCTGTTCGACGGGGGCTACGACATCGAATTGTACGCTGCCCTTCGTGTTTTTGATCGTGCGAGGGAGCGTGCTGCAGCCGACGTCCATCGTGACGTCCACGTGGAAGTCGTGATCCCAACACTCGCCGGCGGCCAAATCGACGTTGGGAATGGCATACACATAGTTCCGAACGCCTCCCGAGAGGAAGCCCTCAGCCAGATCGTCTCTAAACTTGTCGAGGGTATAGGTGCCCGTCGCCACGTTGCAGATGGTCACCGAGTAGGCGAAACTTTGTCCCACGAACCTTTGATCTGGAATGGCGACCTTTTGAATGCGGAAGGGGGAATCGATCGTGACCTTGGCCTGGTTCGTCCGGTCGGGAACGCTCGTGCTGGGCGCGCCGGCGAACAACGCGTTGCCGTACGTCGTCAAAGGATAACCGACCGCTCGGGCAATGAAGGAGAGCGAGATTTGGCCATAGGCCGGCACGCTCAACCCATCCCACACCACGGGGTTGTCACGATAGCCAGGTTCCGGTTGTGGCCCCGAAACCATCGACACGTAAGAGAAATCGGCACCGCCGGCATTGGGGAGCGTGTCGGTCAGGCGGACGTTGTGGACCGGCGTGTCGCCGAAGTTTTCGAGAGTGATAGTGTAGGTAACCCATTCTCCCGACAACACCAGCGACGGGTCGACCGACTTCTCCATCCAGATTTGAGTTCTTACGTTGGCCTCCGAAGGCCCTATATCTTTCATCGGGCAGATGTTCACCCCCGGCGCAGAGGCCGACAGATTGTTGGGATACTTCTTGTTCGGCTTGTTAACCAGCATGTTGATGTGTGGCGGCACCTGGGCGCGAAAGGATAGGGTGGCGACGTCGCCGGCCGCGATCTCCAGGCCGTCCCAGACAATCTGTCGCGAGACGCTGATCGGTTCCGGCCCCTCCAACATACCGAGATAGACGAAGGGTGTAGGTTCGCCCGGAAGCGTGTCGGTGAGGCGCAACCCGGTGAGCGCCCGGTCGTGCAGGGGATTGTAGACGTTGATCGTGTAGGTGACGATGCCGCCGGGGAAAACGTCCCTGTCGCCCGGGGGTGGAGACGGCGTTTCGATCCGCTTTTCCAGCACGTCGTCTATGGGCGTGCGACGATCGTTGTTCCCATTCACCGTGGCGATGGTCTCGTCGGAACTGACCTGGTAATCCGCCTTCAGGTTATTGACCCTTCCCACCGGGCAGCTCGACATACTCTCCGTGAGGCGCACTGTGAAACTCACCTGCAGAGTCTGTCCTGGTTCCAGCGGGTTCGGTGGGTTCCAGATCACCAGGCCGCTGTTGGGCGAGGTGGGGGAATAATACCCGCTGGGACTGGCGTCGTAAAAGGTCGTTTGCCCGGGCACAGCGTCAGTGATGACGACGTTGGTGGCGGCGATGGCGTCCTCGCGGTCTTTGTTTTCAAGAGTCAATGTGTAGGTCAACAATCGACCGGGCCGCACTTCGTCCGGGTCATCCTCTTTGCTAATCCGAAGAATCGGGCCGACCACCATCACACTGGCGGTATCGGCGTCCTCCCCTTCCGGGTTGCCCACGCTGACGCCCGACGACGTGGTGATCGCCGCAGACATCCCCAGGAGAGGCCACCGGTTTCTGTCGGCCCAGGGAGGTTCCGCTTCCGGGGGCACCGTCGTCGTAACCTGGATCCACCCGCCTGATCCGTGTGCCAATTCGCCCAGATCCCAGCTGAGACCGAATCCATCCTCGAAATGGCCGGTATACGTGAAACTGGTGGTGGGAATGGCGGGATCGCTGAGGTAAACGACGGGGGTGTAATGCTGTTTCCGCGCCAATGTACCGAAAACGACGACGTCTGATAACGATATCGACGAGTTGTTCGTATAGAAGACGGTGTAAATGATGTTGGAATCGGCCAGGACCGTTTCCTCCGCCGCTTCCACGCTGATGATGAGATCGGGCGCCGCCGGCTTCTGGGGAGAAGAAGCGCGCCCCGGCTCGACGTTCATCGTCATGATCAGGGCGGTGGTGAGGGCCAGGATCGTGCATCCCAGGCACAGCGCCAACCCGAGCGATACGTACCGTTTCATGTTAGACCTCCTAGAGCACCATACGGTTTAGTTAACTAGAAACCAGGTTTTTTAGAAAAACCTGGTTTCTTTCCTGCTACCTGCTGTTTCTAAGAATCAAGGGAAGGAAAACGGATTCTGGGAGACTGATGCTCGCTTTCACCTCGACCGGGGCAGCGTCCTCCACCGCCGGGACGTAATCGGGCGTGCTGGAACCCTGCACAGCGTTATAATGCGTTCCCAGGGCGGCACTGGGCGCGATCTGGACCTCGAAGGCCAATTGCCTGCTGGCGCCGTCCTTGAGTTGCCCGATACCATGCTCGTCCCAGATGACGTGGGGTGTCGTGATGACAGGGATACTGCCAAAGTGTAACATACCCACAAAGGAAAAATCGGCGGGCAGGGTGTCGGTCAGGCAGACGTCTTGCAGGTCTATGCCCGATTGATTATGAAGGGTGATGGTGTAGACGATGATATCCCCTCTCAAAGCCTCGTGCGTCGAGACCGTTTTGTACAGGTCGACGCAAGGGGCCCCGCTTGCGTCGACATGGACGGGCGCGGCCTCCTCCTGGCCGGCGATCAGCACCGAGGGACTGTGCCCTTCGAGAGCGCTGGAATAAACGCCGGTGGGCAGACTGCATCCCACGTAGGCCGAGAAGCCAAAGATCTTGCTTTCGCCGACCGCCAGTTGATTCAGATGCCAGACCGCCTGCGACTTCGATCCATTCAGGCTCGGATTTGGCCCGCTCAACGTCTGGAGATACCGAAAACCGGATGGCAAGGTATCGGTGATCGAGACATGCTGCAGGCCGGTATCCAATTGATTTTTCAGCGTGATGGTGTAGACGACGACGCCGCCCGCTTCGACCTGATCCGGCACGACCGATTGGCTCAAGAACACACCTGGCGCGTGAGAGGCTGTCACGGCGACCGGCGCCACGGGATCCAAGCGGGGAATGCCGATGGAGGCGCTCGTCCCCTCGACGGTGCTGGAGTAAACGCCGGATCCGATCTCGAAACCGGCCCGGGCCCGGAAGACGAAGGCCTGGCCCTGACCCGAGTATAACCTATTCAATCGCCACACCACCTGGGGGGACGCAGCAAGCAACTCCGGGCCAACGCTCAAATCCTGCAGGAAAGAAAAGCCCGCTGGCAGCGTGTGAGTGACGAGCACACTGTCAAAATTCTCTTCTGAATAGTTATGCAGGTCGATCGTGTAGGTGACGACGCCGCCGTTGGTGGTCTGCGTGGGAAACACGGAGGCGGAGAAAGAGACACACGGCAGCGCCTCCTCGACCGCCACGTACAACGGGGCCGCGTTGATCAAGCCCGGGACGAGGGCGGAGGAACTATAACCATCGACCGTATTGTAATGCGTGCCCGACGTGATGTTGCAACTTCTGATCCCAGCCTGAAAAACGATCTCCTCGATTTTACCTTTTTTCACAGCCAGACGCCAGGCGGGCGGGTTTGTCTGGATAGGAATAGGGCCAGCTACCCTTGCGCGATAGAAGAACCCGGCGGGCAGTGTATCGGTGATACGCACGTTTTCCAGGTCGTTATCCGACTGGTTGTGCACCGTGATGGTATAGACCACGTACGTGCCGACCGTGGTGGCCGTGGGATAGACCGTCTTTTCCACCAGCACGCCGGGCAAGACGTCGACCGGCGCCTTGACGTCCCAGGGATCCTCCGGCTCGATGACCTGGCTGCGCGGGCACCAGGCATCCACGTGATTGAGGGCCAACCCGTAAAGGGGCGAGACCCGGACGTAAAAGCGCAAGCGCAGCGTCTCGCCGCCGGGAACGGTCAGATCCCGCCAGATGACCTGCCGCCCCACGATCTCGTCCGGCATCGGATTCCCAGCGACCATTTCGACGAACGTAAAGTCGTGGCCCGATATACGGGGCAGGGTATCGGTGACCACGATCCCTGTGACAGGCGCCGAATCCCTGTTCTTCAGGCTGATCTCGTATTGCACGGTACCCAACGGGGGGACCGCTTCGGGCGTTGCTTTCTTCTTCAGTTCGATGATCTCCTTGACGACCTCGACCTGGGCCGTTGGGTCGATGCTCTCGATGCAGATGGGCGCGGCCATGTACGTTTCAGCAGAGACGGCGGTATAGACAAATCCTCCCACCGGATGACGTGGGTGCTGGTAGCAACAGGGGCAGGGCCCTGAAGCATCTCGACATACTCGAAATATGTACTGCCATCACCGGGCAGCGTATCGATCACCTCGACCTGGTTGACGGTACTGGGCCTGTAATTGTGCATGGTGATGGTGTAGACCAACGTTTCACCTGGCAGAACGGCCGTGTGATCGGCTACCTTTTCCAGGGTCACGTGGGGCAAAACGCGCAGGGGGGCCAGCCTTTTGGGATTGACATACCACCAGCCCTCAGGATCACCCTCGACGTGAAAGCCCACGTGCCCAGCCTGATTCCAATAGGTGGCCGGCAGGTTATGACAACCGACGTCCAGGGTAACCTGGGCTCCAAAGAGATAGTCATAACAGTCACCAGGACCCAGGTTGATGGGGGGCGTCATGGGATAGTCTCTCAGATGATAGGGCTCGCCTGGCGGATGGGGCCCATCCACGATGAAGCCCGGATATAGCGTGTCACCGATGCCATCGATAGTTTGTGTGCCGGTGGCAACGTTGCAGATACGAATCGTGTACTGCGTCCAATCGCCAACGGTGATTTCGCTCGGCTCGACCGTCTTATGCAGCGTGAAGGGCGAGTCGATTTTCACCTTGGCCTTGGTGACGCCGGGGATAGTCGTCCAGGGGCTGGTCGCAAAAAGTGAATTCCCATAGGTGAGGCCTGGGACACCGATGGCGACCGCGCGGAACACGAGAGATCTTTTGCTGTAGGCCGGCACGGTCAAATCGCTCCACACAACCGGGTTGTGTCGGTATTCGGGAACAGGGCGAGGACCGTAGACCATATCGACGTAATAGAACTCGGCGGGCAGGGTGTCGGTGAGACGGATATCCTCAATGTCATTGGCGCCGACGTTTTCCAGCGTGATGGTGTAGGTCACGATTTCGCCAGATAGCACGAGACCGGGATAGACGCTCTTATCGAGCACGATCTGGCGCATCACCCTGGCCTCCGAGGGACTTTTGTCCGCCATGTCACAGATCAGGACCTCCTCGGCCGACGCCGACAGTTGGTTGGGATACTTCTTGGAACTGGAACCGATGTCGATGTGATAAGGCACCCAGGCGCCGAAGGTGAAACTGATCATGCCGCCGGCCTCTACGCTCAAATCATCCCACACGACCTGGGGGGAGGTCGTGATCGGCTGTGGCCCATCCAACATTTTGGTAAAACTAAACGGGTTGGGCGTGCCTGGCAGTGTATCTGCCACGCGCAAATTGGTCAGCGCTTGATCGTGGAGTGGGTTATAGACGCTGATGGTGTAAGTCACCATGCCGCCGGGAAACACATCTTTCGCTCCAGGCGGCGGGCTGGGGGTTCGGATACTTTTCTCCACGACGTCGGCGACTTTCGTCCGTTCGATCTTGCCCGTGACGAGACGGATCGTCTCCTTGCTACTCACCTGGTAACCGACGTTTTGGACGTCTGGCGGCGGGCAAGTGCGAAAACGGTTCGTCAGACGAACGGTGAAACTGACCTCGAGCATGTTGCCTTTTGGCAGGGGATTGGGAGGGCGCCAAATGATCAGCCCAGACGTCGGCGACGTGGGAGAATAGGTTCCCGTCCCACTGGCCCGCACGAACGTCGTGTTCGCCGGCAACGTATCGGTGATCGTGAGATCAGTCGCCGCGATAGCGTCCTCGCGCTCCTGATTTTCCACGGTCAAGGTGTAAGTCAACAATCGACCCGGCCGGACAGGGTCAGGATCGTCGACCTTGCTGATCCGCAACACCGGCCCCACGATCATCACGCTGGCGTCGTCCCCCTCCTGTCCCTGCGCATTGCCCGTGCTGACGTTGGACGTCGTCGTCGTGATGATGGCCGACATACCCAGGAGCGGCCAACGGTCCGACGCTTTCCAGGGTGGTTCCGCCTCAAGCGGCACGGTCGTGGTGACCACAACCCAGCCCTGGGCGGCGGTCAAGACCTCGCCAACCTGCCATGCCAGGGTATATCCCTCTTCGAAATTGCCGGTATACGTGAAATTTTCACCGGCAATGATCGGATTGCTCAAGTATCCATAGGGGGTGGTATAAATTTGCTTGGGGCTCAACGTGCTCGTGATGACGACGCCAGACAACGAAATACCAGAGCGGTTCGTGTAAGCGACGGTAAAGGAGATCACCTCGTTAGCCAATACAGTCGTATCGCCCGCGTGGACGCTAATGACGAGGTCCGGGACAGCGGCCGGCGCTTGATAGTCGGCGGCGTAACTCGATCGATTTTTCGTGATCAACGTGACGCTGAGCAGCGCCAAAGCGCTCAGGCATAGAGACAAAATGAGATAGAACCATCTTTTTTTCATCACAGCTTTCCTCTCACCGTTTCATCTATCGCTCAGTCCGTACGTAAACGACAGCCACGTCGTCGGCGTAGGCCAGGATCCAACCGTCGTCGAGCGCCAGGAAGTTATCGGTGAAACTCCCCGCCTCCGTCACAACAAAATTGACGCCATGCTGATTTAGTATAGTGTAAAAACCCGGTTTTACAAAGTGGACTTTGAGGTACTGCCTTAACAATTCGTCCCCATAGAGGTCGGTCCGTCCATCCACAAAGACCAGGTAATCTGGCCATAGATGCCAGATCAGGTACCCACCCCAATTGTAACTGTTGAACATCGGGCCGTCCGGCTGCTGTTCCCGGATCCACTCGATAGCGCCCAGCGGCAGCGTCTCCCGCTCGTGGGCGCGGTTGAAACTGGCCCGCAGAGGCAGCGCCGCCTTGACGCCCGCCGCCGCCAGGATCAGGAACAGCAGCGTCCAATTGAGCAACGCCTTTCGGGGAGAGGGCCTACGAACGGCCAACCGGCGCGCCCTCAGCCACCCCCGCGACCGCGCCGTCCGCGCCCAGCCTTCGAGAATCGGGCGGGCATGGCGGCTCAACGCCGGCGCGGCGACGATGGCAAAAGGCGCGATGTTCCGCCCCGCCAGCAGCGCGGCGTAGGCAAAGCCCCCCACCAACGCCAGGTCGGTTCCATCGATCCGGCGGCCCGATAGCCCCGCCGCCGCCAGCGTCGCCAGCAGCAACCAGATGAACGGCTGGGCGCGAAGCTGGTGGAAGTCGGGCGATTGCCACTCCTGGATGAAATCCTGCAACACACCGATGCGCACCGTGTCGAGATAATAGGTCCACATCTGGGTGGTATTGGGGTGGATCACTAACACGAGCGCCGAGAGCAGCGCGACGCCCACGACCCACCCCAATCCACGCCAACCCAACACCGGGTCTCGCCCTCGGCCCGGGTCGCCGCCCTCTGAGCGAGCGTCGAGCGTTGGTTCGAGCAACCATAACACACGGTTCAACGCCTCGCCTGCGACGAATGCCGCGAGAACCATGAAGCCCAGCGCATAGCCCGCGTGCAGGTTGACCCACAGGACGAACAGCGGCGGCAGAAGCCACAATCGGTTGACGCCACGCCACTTGAACAGGTAGAGGATATACGTGAGAACGGAGGTCAAGAGCAGCGAGATCAACTGCGGGCGGGCTGCCCAGATCACGGCTGAGGTGAGCGCCGCCAGAACGATGATGAAAGCGCGCAGGAATACGTCCCCCTCCATCTGCAGGTACACGAAGACGAAGGCAGCGACGAGCACCCCCCCGATCCACAACCCCAGACCAACGTAGGAGAGATGGTGGAACAACAGATACAGGATCACCTGGCTGAGCCAGGCATAGGCCACCCAGGGAGCGCCGTAACGAGTGTGGGAAAAGAGATCGGTGGTCAGCACCCGCCCGCTCTCCACCATCACACGCCCGGCCTGGAGATGCCACCAGGTATCAGTGTCGGTCGGGACCCGCATCGCCATGGCGAAAACAGCGACGAAAAGTATCACCAACGCCAAGCGATGGGTATCAAGTCCTAAAAAAATTCGACGCGCCACGCTATTCCCCTATCCCTTTGTTCCCGCCGGACTGTGGCCCGGCGATTCCAGGCTAACCCGCCACATTTTTCGTGTTCTTCGTGTTTTTCGTGTTCTTCGTGTTCCGAATTTACGTCACGATTACTCGAAAGGCAAATCCAGCTCATCCGGCGTCACGTGACGCGATAGATCGTAAAAAACGTGATAATCGCCGATCTGCTTCTCCCGCACACTCACGTCCAGGGCAGCGAAGCGTCGGCGCAATAGCCCGTCCAAACGCGGGTGATTCGTGGTGACGTACACGACGTCTGAACTCTGGGCAACCCATTCCCGATAGGGTGGGTAGCGATCGTCACGGCTGGTGTAGCGTAAGTCTGCCTTGTACGGCAGGCGCGGTATGAGGATGATCTCCTCGTTGGAGAGAAAGGCGATGGGATAGGCCACCCAGTAATTGGTGTAACCACGCGTACACCCGTGGACTTGCAGGAACTCGACCAACGCCTCGTCGTAGCGGCGATCGACCTGGGTGATGGCGTCAAACTGGGTCGTGATACCGGGCGGATTGGTCAAGGCCGCCTGGACAGTCCCCACCCCATTGAAAAGCAGGACAGCCCCCAACATGAGCCAGGCCCAGCGACCGAACCGTTGGCGCAACAAGTCCAACACCTCGGCGGAAAAAATGCACAGCGGCAGGTAAAGCGGCGTGAAGTACCGCCCGGAAGGATCGCCGCCAAACGGCGTCAGGACAAAGCCCAGAAACAACGCGCCCCAGACGCCCCATAGCAGCCAACGCCCCTCCCGCATCTGGGCCGTCGCCGTCGCGCGTCGATGCAGACCCCATCCCAACGCACCCAGGTAGAGCGTCAACGCCGGAACGCCCAAGCACAGAGGGGGGCCATGCACGCTCCAGGGAAAGCGCAGGCCAAAGAGCACGGGAAAACCGAAGACGAGAAAACTGAAAACCCGCATCCCGACGTTGCCCAAAAGCGTAGCAGCCGTCACCGTACTGCTGACGGCGGTCCCCAAAAGCTCCGCCAGACCGACCGTCAGTTGCCCGACGTTGCCCAAGCACCAGGGCGCGCTGCCGACGAAAAAGGCCAAAATCGCCAACGCCGCGCCCTGCCACACACGGGCCCGCAGCCGCCATATTAACCAGAGCGCCGCCGGCGCCAGGTAGACTAGGACCAACCCGAAGGCCCAGAACCCCACTCCCGCCGCCAGCCCCCACGCGATCCACAGCGTCCAGTTGTGGGCGTCCTTGTATCCCAGCCGGTGACCCCACCACAGCAACAGATTGCCGATCAAGAGCATCTCCCCGTAGCCGCCCAACGTGGCGCTCGTGTATAACGTCATCAACACCGGGGGGAAGGCCATCAGCACGAGCGTCAATAAGGCCGAGCGCCGCCCGCCGGTAAAACGTCGCGCCACGCGGTAGCCAGTCGCCAGGGTCAGGAGAAAGAGCGCCGCCTGCACCCACCGGATCACGCGCACGTGTTGGCCGAACAGCCGAAACGCTCCGGCGATCAAGTAGGCGTCCAGACTGCCCATGTAAGCCTGTCCGTAGAAAAACCAGGGCCGTTTCCCCTGGAGGATGTGCCGGGCCATCAACGCGACGACCGCCTCATCGGCGTTGAAGGGAACGGCATCAAGCGTCAGCAGGCCAACCTTGAACGCCGCCGCCCCCAACAGGACGAGGACTAACAGCGCCATCTTGCGTGCCCTGTATATCCCATGCTCGCATCTCACGTCAGTCATCTCACATCCATCCCACACTCATCTCAATGAGTTCGAATCGTGCACAAAGACCTGCACCCCGCTCTGATGATAGGCCACGCGCATACGCCGCCGCACAAATTGCTTGAACGCGTCGCCAAGATAATCATCCCAATACGCATCATCGACGACGTACCACACCCGCCCGTGCGCGTCCAGCACCAGGGCGAATGCCTCTGGGGAGGGAACCCACGGCGCGCCGGCCCAGGCGTCAACGCCGTCGTGAACGCCCGCCCCAACGTCGGTCGCGTAATAATCGACCCGATTCAAAAACCACTGGCTGGGCGCCGGGTGATAGGCGGCGATCGCATCCCCCGGTCGCCAATGCTCTTCCACGTAACGATAGGCCAGCGATAGATCTCCGATGACGTCTGTCCGAATCGTCCGCGTCGCGCTCGGCGTCAAGAGCGCCAGCAACAGGATCGCGACGAGGACACCAGAGTTGCCCAATCCTCCTAAAGTATGCCCCAGCAATCTAACAATAGCGACGATCTCGCGCAGCGATAGGAGCAGAAAAAAGGGCAGGATGGCAAATAAATACCGGTCCCGCTGGATGTGCGCCGTGACGCCGGTCGTGAACCAAACGACGAGGAGCAGGATGTAAAGACTCAGCGCTGCCCAATCATCCGCAGTAACAGCCTTTCTTATTCTCAGCAGATTCAACCCCAACCGGATGAAACCCTCGGCGTAGAAAATGGTCAAGGGCCAGAGGGGCCAGGTGACAAACTCGTGAGTATAGGCCACCAGGTAGAACAAGCGCTCCTGCACGTGCCGCATTGTCAGGGTTCCCTGGAGCGCGACCTCGCTCATCTTGACACGGCCGCCCCAGGGGCCGCCGAGCGGGTCGCTGACGACGATCACCGCGACGAGGAAAAGCACCGCCAGAATCTCGCCTGGGGAGAAGCGAAGCGTTGAACAGGGTCTGCGTTTGCGCAAGGACACAATCCAGGCGACGCCAAGGCCCACGAGCAGCCCGCCCAGCGCCATCAGGGTCAACGTATGGGTCAGCATGGCGAGCGACATCGCCAATAGCCCGCCGATCCTGGCCCGCCGATCAGCTCCGCCCACGCCCAGATAGCCTTTCACGAGCAGATAGACGCCCAACAGGGACAGAAGCTGCCAGAGGCTGTACATCCGCACGCGCCCGCCCCACTGCACGGCGGAGGGCAGGCAGGCCAGCGCGACCGCTGCCGACAGCCCCACGTCCGCAGAAGAGCAGTCGCGGCCTATGCGGTAGATCAAGGAGACAGCCAGCATCCCGGCCGCCACGCTCTGAAAGCAAAGGGCAAACGCCGATCGACCGAACGCCAGGGCAGACAACGCCCCCAGGTAGCCGTGCGTCAGGCCCTTCGGGCCATAAAGCCACCCCGAGGGCAAAATCGGAAGGCCCCGGACGAGAATGGCACGAATGGACAGCATGGAGATATACTCATCGACGACGCGATTCGTGTTCAAGAAGTACACCCAGCGCAAGGCGAAGGCCAGCCAAAAAACGCCGATCAAGAACACAACCATCACTCGATTTTGATCAAACGCGCGCTTTTCTGACAATTGAGCCATCCTTTGCCAACATCAACGCCAGGCGCAGCGGGAAGTCAGCATCCCTCTAGGGGTCTCATCGAAAAGCCTTCTGTCAAAAGCCCAACAACCGCTAGGTCAGCTTGCAATCAGTCTTATGCCCCCCACAAGAGCACTGCTTTCCTCACAGATTAGGAAATGTTGACGCCTAATTTTGGGCATCAACTATAACGTAGAGAGTGAGATATCTCCATGTATGATATTCACCTTCGTCAAATACCCTCACCGGCTCCAAACTCGCGAGGAAGTCAGGATCATCATATCCCCCTCTAACACGTAGCGACTCAGTGGTTAGCATAGGCTCGAAATCTAGGATGTAACAGATATCCCTACTATAAATATACGCTGGCAAATCGTTGTCAACCGCATATACGTAGATGTCGTTATTTACCAGACCATCGAGATTGACGACTCGACCACCCTGATAATAACCTATAATGCCTGCATTCCAGGCGCCGATATGACAATCAGGGAAATTTTCCTGGAGGTAAACGCCAGCATCATACATAAATTTCTGATGGGGCCAGGGGGACTTGGCAGTGCTTATAGGGTATAAGTTTGAAATATTGAAAATCAATACTGCCCCAAAAAGCAGAAAAAACAAATATATAATCTTTTGACAAAGTGAAGCTGCTATATAGTTTGAGATTGCAAAAAGGAGCATCAAAACAGGAACGATCAAATTCACAGTATACCAGGGCATAATATCTGCATTACGCGAGTAAAACAACACATATCCAAAAATGCATGCGCCTGTCGAAATAAGGATGAATAAAAGATCATATCTATTCTGAGGTGAGAGGGTTTTTCGAGCTTCTGCTGAAAAGCGCCGGGAGCAAGAGGGGTCAATATAATGATTGGCATTCGAACAACTCGCCCTCTTTTCAACGAATCTGAAAGAGATCGCTATCGTTATCAGTATCGCCAGCAATAACAAACCAGTAAAGCCAATTATCAATGTAATCAGAAGTGGGACCGCATAATAGCTCGTCACTCCCAATTGGGCCCAATAGGCCTTCATTTTCGCACTTGATGGCAGAACCACGCTCATCAATACATAATTGTGCAAAAAAACTACAAGAAGGCCTGTTAAGGCTCCCAATAATCCCACAAAAGCGAATGAGCGTTTTCTTCTTGAGTAGGATTTGAAGACAAACGAGAGAACAAAAGCACCGAGAAAGATCGAGAAGGGAAACAAAGCAAAGTCCAATCGGGCCACACTTCCCAATAACCCAAGCACAAAGAGGACGAGAAAATCACCAAATGGTACAACTGGATTTCTATATTTAGTACAATAGCAAACACCATACAGCGAAGAGATTAGGACAGTCAATGACCATTCGGTAACGGATATTGTGTTGTAGACAAAATTTCGATTGCTAATTACAAGCGCTAAAAGCATCAAAAACAAGACGTTGTTATATTCAAAACCCCAAAAGCACAGCACAGCTATCGAGGCTAAAACAAAGAATAAACTAAGTATGATACCATATATCAAAAAGCTGTTTGTATCCAGAGGCAACAATGAATACGCGCTTGAGAGCAAATAAGCAAACAAAGGATGAAAGCCTGAGGTTACACTGATACCCGAATCAAATGTCCACAGGCCAAAGGAGGAAAAATTTCTGGAAAGCGTCAAATAATAGAAAGCGTCGTCGGGAATATACTGAACCTTAAGATCATCGGCAGACGTCATAATCATCACACTGAAAACAAGGATGTTCAGCGTAACGAATAGGATTATAACGGTCCCAAAATAACGTTCACCCTGGTGTCTCATTTGAACCTTCTAAGTTAACCATCGCGCTTCTTGCTTACCCACGTTCAAGTTCGCCATCAGATAGAGCCATCGACGAGAATCTTCGATCGCTTCGCGACGCCGAATCTCGAAAAAAGTCCCGAACGCACGCTCAAAATTCTGACGGTCGTAGTGCTCGAAAATATCATCCCGCCCGGACAGCAGCTTCTGGACCTGGGAGTCGTCTTTGGGAACAAATTCAACGATCAGCGAACGACCAATCCGGCTGAGAAAATCGGCGATCTTTTCAAACGGCAGATTGTTGGAAATCGCGAGATGATGGACGAGCGCCAGGGCAAGCACGACGTCAGCCGGCCCTCGCTCTAGCAACGACGCCCGCTCCTCGTTCGCCCACCCCACGCCGGGGCTGGGGTTCGTCAAATCGAGCAGGAGCGGCAGAACGCCGGTCTCCCCCCGTCGCACAATCTCCAGGTAATTTTTTTCCACCGCCGCCGGGTCGTTATCGAAAGCGAGCGTGGGGATGCCCTTATCGCCGGCGATCCGGCTGAACGTCCCAACGTTCGCGCCAAGGTCCCAGGCGCTCTCCGGAAACGGGTCGATCTCCTCCAGCATCCACGCGACGAGGTGTTTTTTGTGCTCAAAGGCGACGTCGCTATAATTGGTGATCTCGTAATAATCGTGCCATCCCGTGCCCTGTGGTTCCCAGGTCAAACGCCGGACCGTCGTCTTCAGGCTATCCACAAGGCCGAGAAAAGCGGTGCGCCCCACACCACGACGATTGGACGGGACACGCTCATCGGCGAAACGTCGTTGGGCCCTGGCGTGCAAATGGACGTGGGTCAACAAGCCCGCATTGAAGCGAGACTTGACAGGGAGCAGCCGGCTCGCCAAGTCCAATGGGACGCCGTCGACGTAGTCTCTGAGCAACCAGCGCAATCGCACGTCGGTATAACTCATCAACGCCAATGGGGCCAGGAAATGTTGGCAGAACTGCCGGTAGGCGATCCAGGGCTCTCCCTCGCGATACCGTTCAAACGACAGAGTGTCGATGAACACGGGCCGCCCACTCACGAACAATACGTTATACGCGCTGCAATCCTTGAGCGACAGACCACGATCGAACGCCCGCTCTTGAATCGCCAGCGTCAACAGCGCGGCGTCCTTGAGTTGGCTAAAACACCACTCATACGGGTAAGAGATGAAAGGCGCCTGCTCAGGTCGAATAACCTGGTAGGCGTCCTCGGTTAAAGCGTACTGCAAGCCGACCTCCCGGTGCGGGATCAACAGACCATCTTGCACCAAACGCTCGTAGAGGCCAGATTGCATCAATTGCTCATAATCATCCCCGTATCGCCGGTTGACCTGACGGTATATCTCCCCATCCCTCGAGAAAACAAAGCCGCTTGGGTCGCGGAAAGAGGCGGGGTCTTTTACGCCGCTACTGCACATTCTCGTCCTGCTCTTCCTTCATCTCTCCCGTCTTAGAGAAAAGACGCTCAAAAAAAGCCTTGATGCGGCCCCAATAGACCTTGACGATGAACAGAAGCCCCAGGAGACCCGCGATCAGTAGTTGGAAGAGATAACTACCTGTTCCTGGATCAAGATAAGCGTAAACATAACGCGGAAAAAGCATAGAAAGCGCGCCAACGATCAATAAAACTGCAAACAAACGCCTGTACATTTCGAAACTCCTCGCATTGGTCTAAAAAATCGAGCTTCTCAGCCCCTAGTTCTCCAATCAGATATCTGATGGAGACCGCTTTGTCATAGAAGCTTCTTACTCCAAAGCAACTTCTTGAGTTACATCAGTAAAGACATATGGATCGTTATGGGTGACGTGGTAGCTTCTATCCTCCAACAGATCATAACTCGTATCAAAGTAAACATTGAAAATCAATCGAAAGGTATTAACAGGCGTGATAGAATCATACAATAGATCATCGCCATTCCCAGGTAAATAATAGGCATTGAATATGTGAAACCTCTCTTCAAGCATCTCCTGGGTTGGCTGTTCCCACTCTGGCGACTTGGTGCCACCAAAGCTGCTAGCTGAGCCATGGTCCGCCTGCAATATGATCACCGGAGGTGTCTTGGATTTAGCCAACCAATCATCAACAAGTACCTCAACCTGCTTGTTGATAAAGATTAGCTGATCGACATAGGCTTCCTTCTGCTCCCAGACGTACCCATCCAGTTTTAGAAGCGTCTCTGGAACCGGTTCGCCGTCTCTCCCAAAAAGAAAAGGAGGATGAGGAGATAGAATATGGGCAAAAACAAACTTTGGCCCCTCAATGCGCCGTGCTTCTATAAGCATAGAGAAAGCACACAATATCTTAGCCCGTGCATCGCCCCCGATAATATAACTACTAAAAGGACGCAACATAGTCGTCTGAATCAAGAGTGTCACAAACTCATCCCATATTCCTCCCCACGCCCCACATTGCATATTGAAGTCCTCACTACTCAAATCAGCGTGCCTGTTACTTTCAGTCGGCCCCCAGCCTGAACTCAAGTGGATAAACGTATATCCTTGAGCCTTTAAAAACTCGACCACCCAATTATCTTCAATCATCTGAGCCAAAACTTGCAGATCACTTGACCGTACACCGACCGAGTCAGCCAGATGATTAACGTAATCCATATTAAGAGAAGAAGCCAGTGAATGATACGTAGTTGGATAATTACTTCGGCTTTCCGACGCTACAAAAAATCCTCGCTCAATCAGATCCTTGATAAAATCATGATTGTCATAGCCATAGATTGCCTCCAACGTGCTCGAACTCGCATATCCATCTAGGATCACGTAATAGATGTCCGGCGGATCCGACCTAGCATCCAGGCCTACAGAATCGAATACCTGTTCATGCCTCCCAACTTCGCTTTGTTGCACATCTCTAGTCGAGAATTCGTAGAATCCAATATTCCCAAGAGACATCACAACAAGAGTAGCAGCCACGATATTAGCGAATTGAGTGACGTTTTCTAAGCCCTTGGGTGTCTTGACGAAGAAATAGATCCCACTGACCATCATCTCGCACCAAACGAGCATCAAGTACACATGATTATCTAGATCAAGGCTTCCTATCCTCCAATGCCGGACGATCTCAAAAACGTGTCCATAAGAAAAGAACAGGATCAGAATAATTGATCCTACGATACCAACCCTGTCTCTATCCTTGAGTAACAGACTTAAAAACAAAAGCAAAAGAGCCGCAAAGCCCAATGCTACAGCGCTAGGAATAATGATCTCTGATATTGAAATTCCTCCGCCGACGTTATGGGAAAAGAGAAACAGGATCGGAAATATCGTAAAGAGGAAAGGATGAATAAAAGACTTCATATTTTTCAAGCTCGCCTTTCAACATCGAACACAGCATCTTCCCGGCCACTGGATCTACAGCGCCGATCATGTGCGCTGCGAACAGGCAGATTGCTTCGTCAAACGGCCCGGCGCCAAACGCAACACGGTCGCCATCGCCTTGAGCACCTCGCCTTTGGAGATTTTGGAGGCGCCCAATCGCCGGTTGGCAAAGATGATGGGCGTCTCGCCCACCCGCCAACCGCGCCGCTGAACCCGGTAGAGCATCTCGATCAGGAAGGAGTATCCACTGGCCTTGATTTCGTCCAGCCCGACCTCCGCCAACACCGCCGAACGGTAACAGCGAAAGCCGGCGCTCGTATCGTGCGCCTTCAACCCCAGCATCACGCGGGCGAAAGCGTTGGCCCCCCAACTCAGCATTTTCCGGCTAAGCGTGCAGCCGCTGGTCCCGCCGCCGGGCACGTAACGCGAACCGATCACCAAATCGTAACCCTGCTCGATCTTGGCGACCATGTCCGGAACGTAGCGCGGATCGTGGGAGAAATCGGCGTCCATCGTGCAGATCAAATCCTGCTCATCCGCCAGCGCCTTCCTGAAACCGGCGATGTACGCCGTCCCCAACCCCAATTTGCCAGGCCGGTGAATCACGCTCACCCGGCCCGTACGCTCCACCACCAGGCGATCCACGATCTCGCCGGTCCCATCGGGCGAATTGTCGTCCACCACGATGACGTGAATTCCTAGCGGCAAATCGAGTAATTGGGCTATCAACGTCTCGATGTTCTCTTTCTCGTTGTACGTCGGTATGATCACGGCTACCCGCAAAGTTCCCTCCAAAGTAAATACATTATAAGAGATGACTACTCGAAGTTCAATAGGAGTTTCGAACTATTCCATCCATAGGCGAAGTGATCATCGTATCCGTCTCTAGCGAGGCGAACATCGGCGGGGTAACGTCTCATACTCGCTTCCCCCTTCGCCATAAGCACGTCGAAACGATCCCACCCAAAAAAAGAAGCAGCGTCACCAAACTGATCGCGCCGCCCGCGAGCACCGAGGCCGGGCGATAGACCATCTCCACCGTGTGCTGCCCCGCCTCCAGCCAGACGGCGCGGAAGGCGTGATTGGCCCGCAGTATCTCGAGCGGCACGCCATCGACTCGCGCCCGCCAACCGGGATACCAGGTATCGGCCAACACGAGATAACCCGCGGACACCAAATCGGCGTGTATTGTAACGCGGTTGGGCGCATCCCGCAAGACAAGTGTCGCATCTCCACCCCCGGCCGAGTCATCGGGCACACGGTGATCGACCACCATCTCCACCAGCACTTCGGTCGCCGGGTCGAAATCGGGATCAGATAACATCGCCAGCATCTCGCCCGGCGGGACCTGACGGGCGGTGTGAAGCACCCACGCCCGCCCCGACCGGTCCGCCAGCCGGTAAAGCCGCACGTCCCCCGCCAGGCGCTCGACCAACTCGCCCCCGGGCCATACCTCGTCGCTGATCACGTGCTCCCCACC
>DSAR01000103.1 GCA_011046405.1 Chloroflexota bacterium
TGAAATGTTTCAATCCCTCGGTCGGGATTCTGTGTTTTCGGACCCTGACGGGCTATTTATACAGTATGTTATCAGATGAGTTTCAATCCCTCGGTCGGGATTCTGTGTTTTCGGACGTTGCAATACCCAGGTGAACGTTACACCAAGTCTAAGTTTCAATCCCTCGGTCGGGATTCTGTGTTTTCGGACTGGGAATCCCCTTATTAACGTTAACCTATGAAGATATGTTTCAATCCCTCGGTCGGGATTCTGTGTTTTCGGACGTCGGTAAGTTCCTACAGTTCAGAGATCACAATGAAGTTTCAATCCCTCGGTCGGGATTCTGTGTTTTCGGACAAAGGGCGCTTTTCGTCAAAAGTCACACCATATTCAGTTTCAATCCCTCGGTCGGGATTCTGTGTTTTCGGACTCAATTAGGAATATCGGACACTGCCAAAATTGCTAAGTTTCAATCCCTCGGTCGGGATTCTGTGTTTTCGGACGCTCACACCCTGGGGGCAAAAACGTGTCGTTTTCCTACAAGCTCTTTCAAATCAGCATCTTTTTCCATCAAACAATCGGCCATTTGAACACCTAAATCGACGTGCTTTTTGCCCCGAAAAATCTCCCGCGAGCACCTGGGTTTAACGGCGTTTGAATCCACCCGCTCAAGAATCGGTCCTGGGGCCGGTAAAACCCTCATTCCCCTAAAGAGGCGTCTCGCAAGCAAATTTCCCCTACATCTAGGGGGGTCTCTTGCCCATTTGCCGTTTGCGAGCGGGTCCTGGGCCAGGCGGGGGTGCTTCGCCGCTCGCAAGTCAGCAAGCCAATAAAAAAGCGCCCGTTTACACGCGCTCACACGCGCTCACACGATGAAGACCGCCTTCTCGGCCGGTTTCTCCGATCCCACCGTCTCCACCTTGGCCATGCACCCGGCGCATAGCGGGTAAAAACGCACGCTGTCCGCATCCGGATCCAGAATCTTGTCCAGTTTGCCGCGCAGAGCCAAAAACTCCTTGGCCGAGAGATGACATTCAAACAAACTGTACTGAGTCCACGCCCCAAAGCCGCATAATGTCTTATGCACCTTCGTCCGCCGCCGGTCGCTGGAGATGTCGTAAGCGATGACGTAGAGCGTGCGCCGGGGATTGCCTCGCCTCATTGCGTCAGCTTGCCACTATCTTACCATGAACGGCTTAAATTGGCGAATCTCGTCCGTTAACCACTTGGCGACCAGGCGCACCTCCAGCTCCAGGCTGCGCCGGTAGGTCGCCTGGTAGCCAAAGACCGGATGGCGAATGGACGTATCTAACCGCTCCTCGAACTTGCTGAGGAAGGTGCGCCGCCCATCCTCGCCCAGACGCCAGGCGCCCAACTCGTCCTCGAAATCGTCCGCGCTCAACATGCGGTTGTTCAACAGCGTCAACACCACCGAATCCACCACCAGGGGACGAAAAGGTTCCATTACGTCCAGCGCCAGGGCCGGTTTCCCAAATTGAGAGGAGTGCAGGAAACCCACGTAGGGGTCCAAACCGACGATGCTGACGGCCGAGGCGACCTGGTTCATCAACAGGACGTAGCCGAAGGATAGCAGGGCGTTGACGGGATCGCGCGGGGGGCGCTTCGTCCGGCGTTCGAAATGCCACGCGCCCTTCAACAGACGCCCGAAGACGCCGAAATAGAAGGCCGTTCCCGCTCCCTCCAGGCCCAGGAGCGTGCCGATGTCGCTATCTGCCTGGGGCTGGGATGGATCGGGCGGCGCAACGATCTGGCCCGGATCCATCTCGTCCACCTGATCCAGCACCCCCTTGATCGACTCGGCCGCCCGGGCGATGGCGAGATCGTCCCGCTTGCGGTTCGCCCGCAGTAACGTCGTCCGCATGTTGGCCAACTTCCCCCGGACGAAAGTTTGCGCGAGGGCGAAGGCCCTCGCCGGGTCGTTGTGGGCCCGGTGTTGCGCCAGCCGGATCAGGCTGTTCTTGCCCAGCGGCGGTGCCAACCGGCCCTGGAAACGCCCGTAGTAGGAGCAAAAGCAGACGTCCGCCTGCTGAGCCAACAGCGCGGCCAGCGCCGGGCTGGTCAGGGTCGCGTCGCCGCAGACGACGACCTGGGTTACCTTCATCAGCGGGACGCGGACCTTGCGCTTTTCGGTGCCCCGTTCCTCGTCGGCTGGGATATGGACCATCAGGGTGTCGCCGTCTTTCTTGACCAGCGAGCGGGGTTCCGTCAGGTATAAGGTTGCCATGCCATCCTCCCAGGTTTGTAATTGTGCCATCAGTCGGACTCCCGCATCAGCATCAGCACCTCGCGGGGCAGGCAGATTTCCTCCAGCGAGCAATCGTGGCACTTGGCCCGGTGATCCAGCGGCGGGGGGATCCGGCCGATCTGCAAGAGCTGGAAGGCCCGCGCGATGGTCTCCTCGGTGCGGGTTCGCAGCGCCGGCGTCATCTCCACCGTCACCCGGCGCCGCGAGCGCCAATAGAAGATCTCGCCCCGGGTCACAGACCCCCGCGTCCGTTCCTCCAAGCACATCGCCTGGGCGCAGAGCTGGATCTGGTCGTTGGCCCAGCGTCCCTTCCGCCCCCGTTTGTATTCTATCGGGACCATCTCTCCCGCCCGCTCCTCCACCACGTCGGCGAAACCGGCCACCCGCAGCCGGTCAGACCACAAGTAGACCCGGCGGTGGATGATGGTATCCCCGTCCCGTTCGGTTCCACCCCCGTGGGCCTTCTCGTGTTGCTGGATACCCTCGAGGACCGCCGCGTTGATTGCCATCTCGCCGTGGACGTACATCAGCCAGAAACGCCGCTCGCAGTAGGTCAACTGGTTCAGCATCGAGATCGGCAAATAGTCAGGTATTTCCATCGGTTGTTCTCACCCGGCGACATTGGCCCATCCCCATCGTCGTCTTCATCCCGACGCCGGTGTAGAAGGCCAGGTCGGCCAGGCCGTTGAGTTGGCAGCGGATTGCCTCGTCGTCCGCCATCAACCCGTACGTCACGCGCCCCACGAAACCCACCTGCATTGAGCGGCGGAACTTAAGCATCTGGGTGTTGACGTGTTCCAGCCGCTTGATGACCACGTGTTCGTCAAGATAGGCCCGCTGCGCTTTCCGGTCCACGTACATCTGTGGTGGGGCCAGGTCGTTCCACGAGCGGGCCAGGCTGCCGAAGACGGTCTCGGGCAGGGGCAGGACCATCACCTTCTTGCCCCAGTCCTTCTGCCCGAAACCGAAAGCGGTCGGTGAGACAAATTCGAACGTGATCTCCGGTTCTGGACGAGCCTCCATCGCCAACCGGGCCCACGAGGTATACCCGGCCCAGGGATGGCTCTCGGGGGTGGCGAGGATCTCCTTGATCAAAAGCAACGCCCGGCCCAGGCGGATGACGGGCCGTCCCTGGTCGTGCAAAAAGCGGGCCATGAAATGCTCGAAGATGGGCGGGTAGAGGACGGTGAAGCGCAGGAAGTAGTCCCGCGCCGGCGAAAGGCGGATGCGGCCATCGTGTGCGTCCCCGGTGTTCAGCAGGGGAGAGACGGTAAAGGGCCGCGACGGCATATCGGGTATGTGCAGCACCTCGGCCAGGGCGGCGTCGGACTCGCGCACCGTCTTGAGGAAGGCCGCGTGGGCCTGGTGCCCCATCGTGGCGCGGACCGTCGCCTCGCGCGTGGGTGTGAGTTTGAGGATGATCGAGTGCAGGGTGTCGGATTGTGATTGCATTATCTCCTCCTTGTTTGCTACACTGTAGGGGCGCGACTCCGTGCCCGTCCGACTCCGTGCTCCGCACTCGCCCAATTATCGGCCATCTAACGGGTGACCACGGAGGGATATCCCCTACGTTATGAACTTAAATGAACTTAAAGGATGATCGCCTCGGTCTTGAGCCGGTCTTTCATGTAGAAGTAACCCAGGAGCTCGGCGTGGGCCTGGAAGGCCTGGGTGCCCAGGAATATGCGATACCCCTCGTCAGATCCCCCATCAGGGAATTCGACGGTCAGGCGGCGCGAATAGAGGGACGTTCCCTTGAACTTCCCGTAAACCACGCCGCCATCCGCGGGCGTGATTCCCAGCACGGTCACGTACCGCTCGGAGAAAACCCGGGCGATGCGCGGATCCAGGGGGTACGTATCGCCCCCTTGCTCCCGGGCGATCAGGCGCAGGCCTTGCAAGGCGACCGGCCGGCGACACACCCGTTCGTCGAACTCGGCGCGCGGCCAACCGCTTTCGTAGCCCAGGGCCAGCGTCAACCGGGGATCGCGCCAGTCCTCAATGGCGCCATAGAGGTCGCCCTTCAGATCGGTCGGGCCAAACTGGCGCACGAATTCCCGTCGCCCCTCTAACCAGTTGATCCAGTAGTTGCTCACCAGGTGTATCAGGTCGTAGGCGTTGACCGTCTCACTGGAAAGGAGGTGACGCTTGTCGTAGACCACGGCCGTCGGCCCCTGGAAGGCGTCCCGGAAGGAGAACAGCGACTGCGTGAGGTGCACCTGGCCCTCGACGAACTCGCGCAACCGGCGCTTTTCATCTTCTCGTTCCAGCAGGGACGCCAGGTGCGGTTCCAGATCGGCCGGTTCGTAGACGACGTCCTCCCGCCACTTGATCCAGTCGGCCACCTGGATAGCGGTCTCCCGGTTCAGGGACATCCGTTTCCCGTTATCGTGCAGCCACTGCTGGCGCTTCCAATGTTTCCAGAAGAAGTTCCGCAGGGTCCAGGACGGTTTCTGGCTCGCGGGGGCAAAGACCTCGCGCACCCGCTCGTACAGGGCATCGACCTGTTGGTGTAGGTGTTCGGGCATCATGCGCTTCACCTGGTAGATGGGATAGAAACACTCGGTGATGGCGTGGGTGCGGATGTAGTGGTAGAGCGACTGCTTGGGCGGCAGGGATTCGACCCGCCCGACGAGCGTGGCGAACTCGGCCCGGGAGAGCGTCTCCCCCGCGTGTTCGGCCAGGGCCCGGTAGGCCTCGTCGCCCAGGATAGCCACGGCCCGGCTGGCCCCATCCTGCTGGCGTTTGCCCAGGATGCGTCCGGCGCGTCCCAGGCGCTGGAGCAGTTCGTCGCCATAGCGGGCGTCGCAGGCGAGGAAGTCGATGTTTTGCCGCGCCTTGTTCAACTTCTTGAAGTTGTAGCCGATGTCCACCGTGGGCGTCGCCAGGATCAGGGGCCGGCCGGTGGCCTGGATGCGCCCTTCCTCCGGCTCGGGACCGGTGATGCGGCCCATGCGCGTCTCCCCGATGGTGCGGCGCAGGGCGGCGTAACAGGCGTTGATCCGCCACAGGGCGCTGCTGATCAAGGCCCCATCCTCGCCGTCGTCCAACCATTGGGCCAACGTCTGCCGATGCTCGGCCGCCCAATCCTGGATTTGCCCGGCGATCAACGTCACCTCCAGGGGTGTCAGCACGGGGGTGGTGGCGTAATCGGTGCTGGCTTCCGGCTCGGTGTGGGGCGCGACCAGGGTCCAGCGCTCGTCGAAGACCCGGTTCAGGTACGTCTCCACGTGGGGATTGGGCGTCGCCGAGAGCAGGCAAATCCGGCGCCCATCCTGGAAGTAACCGAACTGCTGGGAGATGACGAAGAAGAACAGGAAGTTCGCCAACTGCTTGCTGTCGTAGTAATGAAACTCGTCGATGACCACGTAATCGAAGGCCGTGAGGAACTTCTGGAAGACGTTGCGTTGGTCGTGGGACCCGTAGCGGAAGTACAGGGCGTAGTAGAAGATGTCGGGGTTGACCACCAGCACGATGGGCCGCTTTTGATGCTCGCCCGGCGAGATGCCCAGTGCCTCGGCGTAGGTGAGGGGATTCTGGATCAGCCGCTGGAGCGTCTCGCCGGGGCGCTGGCCTTCCATCACCTGCCGCAATAGCGAGGCGTGCACCTCGGCCACCAGGAAGTCGAGCCGGTGCTTTTCCACGAATGCGCGGACGTCCTCGGCGTGCTGGTGGAGCAGGGCGTTGGTCGGCGCGATGAAGAGCACGTGCTGGCCCTGCCCGTCGAGATCGAAGAGATGGAGCAGGCTGGCCACCGTCTTGCCGGTGCCGGTGTTGTAGGCGTTGACCACCAGGTCGTGCGCTTGTAACGCCCGGTGCGTGCGCCACTGGTGGTAGAGCGGCGCGTGTTCCAGGCCCCAGGGGTTCTCGGGGGCCAGTTTTTCGGATTGGGGTTGTAGGTGAATGGTGGTCACGCGGCGGCCTCCCAGATACCCAGGGGGCCAACACGAATGTGTACATCCCGCTGGACCCTAGCTCCTGGCATGTACGTGATGACGGCGCTCGCCAGGCGCCAGGTACGGCCGCTGGCGCTGTTGTCGCGTTCCCAGCCGGTTATAGGCTCCAGCGCCCCCTCGATGTGGGGGACGGCTTTGGCCCCGTTGGTGTCCACAGCCAGGGTGTGGGCTGTGATGGTTTCTCCGGCCCGGACGACGTGTGTTGGTTCGGATGGCTTGCCGGGCAGCGAAAGGTCGGTTTCTAACTGCATCCGCCCCCAGCCATAACCACGCTCGCCGCCCAGTTGGAGGCGCTGAAGCGCTTTTTTCCAAGCGGACAGATCAGCGGGCAGCGCTTCCCGAACCCACAGGTTGCCCAACAGATAAACGGGACGTCGTCCATCATCACGTGCAGTCGGAGCGATGAATTCGGTTTCCCGCAGGCTGCCGTCCAGCGCCGCCGCGCGGTCGTAATCCAGGGCTGTACCAGCATAACTATCCAGCAAGAGATAGTCGAAATCGTCGTGTTTCCACGGGAGATATGGCTCGCGGCCATCCAGGGAGGGCCATAGATAGCCGCAGCACACATGCTGTCGCACCAGGTCGCCGATGCATTGGTATGCGCTGCCCCGGCTGCCGTCGTATTCGTCGCGGGTGATACGGGCGGTGAGGGCGGCCCATAGATTTTTCCCGGGCACGTAGCGCCGGGTCTGCATCAGATTGCTCACCTTGCGGTAGCCGACGTGCAGTGGGCTGAGCAAGCGAAATTTTAGACGATAATGCGTCCAGGCCATATTACCCTCCGGCGGCTTTGGCCCCGTAACGGGCATAGATCAGCGTCTGTTCGTACAGATCGTGCACCAGCAGCATCAGGTCCAGATCATTCAGTACGTGATCGCTAAAAAAACTGAGCGCAGTTTGGGCGTCATCGTCATCGTCGGGCGCTCGATCAAAAGCGGGCAACGCTACGAGAGCCTGAAAAAGTTGAGCGCGGATAACCGGCGCGGCCTTGGCCTCATCGCTGCTGCGGGAGAAAAGGAAGAGCATACAGGCATAGACACCCTGCTCCTGAAGCACACCCAGCGTTTTGGTCGCCAGGCGCTCTAGCGTCTTGGCGTCGTTCGTCTGTTCGACAATTTTCTGTGCCCGTTCAGCGGCGATTTTATCGAGGTTGAGGATGGTTTTTGCGGTCATCGCTGCACCTCCGCGATCCTGCGCATGCGGCCAAAGCCGCGCGTGCCCATCCCGCCGATGCCCAGGTGCTCGGCCCATTCCAGCCCAGCGGCGACGACGCCGGCAGGCTGACTCCACGTCTGACCCAGGTTATCCCCCGCATTGTCCTGTTCGCTTTCTTGATCATACTGCTTGCTGGTCACCGGGAATGCTCCCCGATAATCGTCCACCACCACATCGAGCCACAGAAAGGCGGCGCGGGGGATGGCCTCGTAGGTAAACAGGGCCTTGTCCTCGGCGGCGCCGGTTTCGGGGTTGATGCTGACCGAGGTGCGTACCTCCAGGTTGGAATTGACCACCTGGGAAAAGAGTTTGTCAGAGACGAGGGCGACCCGTTCGCGCGTCGGCGCGGGGACGTGGGGCAGCGCGTTGCCCAGATCCAAATCGCCCTCCTTTTCCACCATCAGCCAGCCCAGGTTGAGGTAGGGTTGGTCGGTGATGTCGCTCCAGCGGGCCTGGTCCGCGCTCACGTTCTGCCCTTCGATGCCGAAATCGGCCAGCGCAGAAGGGCTGGCGACCCACACCGGCCCGGCCATCGAATAGACGGGGAAAAGCAGCAGCCGCGCGTCGCCGATAGAGACGACACCGGAATGGGCCTTTTGTTTGCTGCCCTCGCTCTTGACAAAGCCAAAGGTATAGCAGATAGGGCAAGCGTCGTTCCCGCAGTGATTGTCCTTTCCGGCGCACCTCCGCTTGTTGTAGCGGTAAGCCGCATATTGACGGATCGCGCCGCTCAGGGACGTGCCGGGGATCTTGGGCAGGCGGGTGCCCGGCTCGCGGGTGATGCCCAGGTCGACCCGCCCCAGACGCGTCCCGCCCGTGCCGATGTGGACGGGATCCACAGTCATTAGCAAATACCGGTGGGTGCTGAAACTCATGACTCGACCTCCTCTTTCATAATGTGCAGGTACAGTTCGATAGCATCGGCCAATTGGCCGCGGGCGGCGTGCTCCGCCCAGGCAGCCAGCCAGCCTGTTTTGTCGTTTCCCCACGGTTCCCCACGCCACCCGGCGTTGGCCAGGGCGTCGCGGCAGAATTGATGGAACGTCTCGTCGTCCGCGCCGGCGTCCCACGCCTCCCGCTTGGCCTCGACCAGGTCGCGCAGGGCGTGGATCTGCGTGGCGCCCAAGTGATCAGAGAGGGTTTGCCAGATGTGCTCAATGGTCTCTAGTTCATCCAGCAGATAAGGGCGGCGCGGCAGTCCCCGGCGCTGACCCTGCGCGTCGTAGGCGATCTCGAAACGGCGGCTGGTGGTATTCAGCCAGACCCAGTCGAGGGTGGCGGGGGTGAAATAGACCCGGTCATTTTGCCGCAACTCGCCGGCGTGGACCAGCCAACCGTCCTGGCCCGTCCAGGGATTGGTGGCCTGGAAGCGGCGCGCGCGGTCGGCGGGTTCGGCATTCGTCGCCAAAAAGACGTAGGGATACCAAGCGTCCGGGGTCGCGCCGTCACCCATCACGGCGGGGACGCGCCAGGTGAGGGAACGGCTGTCTTGCGCCAATGCGACCGTGATCGTTTGGGTGAACTGCTGGGTGCCCTCGGCCAGTTTCTCTTTCTCGTTGGGCAGCGGCCCGGTTTGCGCATCCTGTTCGACCGTCCACACGCTATCCCTTGCGCCCGCATACGTGAGCATGCGCCGGCCGGCGTCCAGGGCGGCGCGCAGGGGAGTGCGGCGGTGGAAATAGACCGCGCCCAGGTGAAGCGGCAGCCGGTTGTGCACCTTGCCCATCTCGCGCTCGTATTTCTGCTTGATGGCCTGGATCACGTCCAGGGCCTTGTCGGCGGGGACGAGGGCCATGAAAGTGCGCGGTTCGGCCAGGATGGGGATGACGGTGGCATACTTGGCCTCTTGATACTCTAAACGGATGATGGATCGTCCGGGGATCAGGTTCATTCGTCCTGCTCCCGACGCTTCCGGGTTGTGCAGAACCGGCGATTGACCGCCAGCGACCAAGTGCTTTCGGAGGTAATCCTCGACGCAAATCGCGGCGGCGGCCGGGCTGGTGTAAATCTCTGCTTTCGCACCCAGTTGCCGGGCCGTGTAGCCCAGGTTGTCGCAAGTGATAAAGTGCCCCGGTTGATCATCCGTGGGCGGGTGCCAGACGAGGCTTAGAGCCGTCTCTCCCAACGCCAACTCGTAGGTGTGATAGCGGCCCAGATCAGGCGTTTGATCGAGCCATAGGAGTAGACGGCGGCGGTCGTCCGTCAGGCTGGCGTTGAGGCTCTCTTGTATATCCTGCCAGAATTCTTGGGTCGTCCGCCACACGCGTTGGATGCGGGCGAAGGTCGGGGGTTTAGCCAACCAGGTACCGTTTTTGTCTGTACCAACGGCTTTATCTGTGCCAATGGCGAGCGAGCGTACCAGTGTGCCCTTTAGCCAATTCTCCAGTTCGAATTGGCCTACAATCAACGCCATACGACCATTGGTATCGGCTACCTCATCGATCCAGATAGTCTCTTGGCCTTTATTCTCGGCCCATATCTGCGCTCGGCGTCCACGTCTTGCTAAACAGATACCACAAAGAGCGCGCTCCTTGGCTTTTTCTCGAGTGACAAAGTAGGGTAATCCAGGTTTTACATAACCTATAGGGCGCAATTGGCAAGCGGTACATAAATCTTGCTTCTGATTCAGCCAATAGCCTTGTACGATGGCCGGATCGTAGGTGTTAATGGGTTCTTTTTCGGGCAATACCTCGGGCAGATTCAGCTTCTTCCCGCGTCGAGGTGATCCAACGTCAACAGTCGGATAGATATCGGTGGCTCCATAAAGTTCCGGTTGTTCCTGCAATGTTTCAAGTGTCTTGGGGTTGGCAAGCGCGTTATGGAGCAGAGTCCTTAATTCTCCCTCTATCTGCCCTTTATCCATCTCCGGCAGTTCAGGGATGAGAAACACCGACCCGTGCTCATCCGCATACACGTCAGCGCCAACCGGGAATTCCACTTCGAGAACATGACGAATTATCCCTTGGGCCTCGTCCAGCAATTGCTTCCGGGCCAACAAGTCAGATAATTGGTTAGCCTGGAATAGGAAATCGAATGCGTTCACGCGGACCGATGACAGCCGCCAGCGCATATTTGCAGATGTGGGAATCCTTTCAGTCAGAACAGCCTGTGCCAGTGCGGTTTTGAAAAACGCAGCGATGGGTTCGACATAATCTAGAAGGCTGATCTCGTTGAACGGTAACCGAGTATCCGAAATCCCACCTCGTAGCGCCTTGACAAGTTCTTTGAAGTTAGCTCGTTCCGCTAAAGGGTCTCTCCATACACCTGGCACTGCCTCAACGATATGACGGCGTTCTTGAGGCCAATCCCGCCAGTCCAAAGTAGTGGTATGTTCATAACCAAAGGCAGTGGAAAGCCGCAATTCAGCGAGATTATATTCTTGAAGATTCTCTGCTCTGTCGTTATCCGGGCACTCATCACGTTCACAGTAGCGATCATCAATAGTGTAGCCTGCCTTTTCCTGTCCTGACACTTCCCCATGAGCCAAGATGAGGAGTGCAGGGGTTAACGAACCCAAGTCTGGAAGTACGTACTGGAGCAGATATATCCGTTTATAATCGGGGTCATCTTCGCTGCCAGGATCATATTGATGTTTGTCATTTAGTTTTTCAAAAAAGTCATCCCAGAACAACGTTAGCAAATCAGCCAGCGCCCAAGATTCTTGTGAACCAGGCAAAGTGAATTTTAGTGAACGCCACTCCTCTTCCCTGGTCCGTTCCTCCCTCTTTTCATTTTGGCGAATTTGCTCTAACGCCTGTCTCAAATCCTCTTCCCGTTGCTGCTTGTACTCGTCACGCTTCCGGCGAAGCAGATGTTCCCACCCATCAGGATATTGCTTTTTCCACTGTTCAACCTTTTTCTGGATTTGTTCCTCAACGTACTGCTTGATCTGTTGGCTCTCTTGTTGATCCCGAACTTGGCCTCTTTTTTCTTGTACAACGAGGTAAAGAGGGCCATGGCCCCTTGTGAATTCATACAGAGTCTTCAAAGCTTTAAATGTCTGCGGGACATCTCGTTGTTGAATCCAGGTCTGGATGTTTCGTTCAAGTTCTTCCTTATCGAGTTCTTGTTGGAGTAGCGCTTGAAGTTTTGAATCGGGAACTCGAGTTAGATCGGGTGCAGCAAACCGCTGATATCGATATCCCTCGATTGACAACTCCCTGGGAGTAGGACCCTTGATAAAGTTCGGATCCAACTTTCCAATGTTGTGTAGCCACGCCGCCACCTCCGCCAGCAGCAACGCCTCGCGATGTTGCGCCAACGTCTTCAAATCATAGCTCATTGTGTGCCTCCTGGTCGCAGTTGCTCGGCCGCGGCGTCCGCCAGGACCGATAATCCAGGCAACGAATCGAAGGGGAACGGCAAGGGGTCAGCCTCCGTGCGAATCGTCAAATTACCGTCTGCGACTTGTCGAGCGGTCAGACCGAAGCCGCTGCTGGTCTTGGCTCCAAAGCCGTAGACCGTCAACATCGTCCTGATGCCTTTGGCCACGGCGGTCAGATCATCGGCCAGCTCGGTGCGGGCCTCTTCCGCCGGCTTGCCAATGAGATCGAAGGGCACGTAGAGCAGGGTGAAGGCGCCCTCGGCCCCAATAGGCACGCACTCGAAATAGAGCGGCTGCTTGCCAGCTCCAGACTCGCGCGGGTGGGGATTGATCACCTCCAGGCCGGTTTGGGTGAAGAAGGTGGGATAGAAGCGCAGGCGGCCCTGGAAGCCCTCGACGTCCCCCCGACGATAGCCTTGCTTACGAAGCAGTGCGTCAAATTCCTGGGCCGCCCGTTTGGTTTCTGCTTCGATGCGCTTTTGCCTTCCCTCTCGCTGCCCATCATCAGCGTCCTCCGGGAGAGACCCAACCCGGTGCCGGGCCAGGGCGCGGTTCAAAAACATCGCGATGTTGGCGTCTTCGTTACCGAAGAGACGATAGAGCCGCAATCTCCTCTTGACAAAACTACTTTCTTTATCCTGCTCGTCTTCGACCAGACCCGACGCTAGGGCTCGAGTCATTGCCGCCCGCAGCGCGCCTTTCCAGCCCGTGGGCGCTACCATTGGCAGTCCGAAGACCTTCTCCTTGCGCACCGGGTTGTCCAGGATGTGCCAGTCGGTGTCGTCCCGGCTGAGGTAGGGCTTGCGTAGGGTAAACGTGAATTGCAAAGCAAAGGAGCAGGCTGGCAGGTTCGTGAGGTCGGGGAGGGTGGGGGCCAGGCCCAAAGGGCGGAGATAGCGGTCACGTCGATCCTCAAAGAAGGCTGCCGCCGGGCCGGACTCGATCCAGTGCCAAAGTCCGCCGGGCTTGCCACGCTGTTGTCCCACGCGGGCGCGATCGGTGTAGGCGATTCGGGCCTGGGCCAGCAGGCACAGCCGCGCGCCCGGGTCTTTCACCTCCGCCAGGTCGGGCCATCGTCGCGGCGGCGCGGCGATACAGCCGGTGAGAAAGTCGATGCCCCGCGCCTGTGTCTGGTCATCGTGGGCCGGTAGGGCGTACTGGGCGTGTAGATCGTGTTTCATAAAACCTCCCTGCTATTTTAGAGCATTCCAAGCTGCAATTAGAGAGGCAAAAACTCTATGTAGGTCTGCCTCGGAAGCATTCTCAACCACCTGCTCGGCGAACCAAGCGTGGGATGTCCTTTGTTGAAATGTCGCGATGTAAACGTAAAGCCAGGACTTGGAACAATTAAGGGGAAAGCCGTTTTGCTCCATCAAGCCTGGTATCTCCTTCTCGGCCTTATGCAAAAGGTGCTTGACCAATTGAGAATCCCCTACCAACTCCTGAGCGATTTTCTCTCTCCCTGAGCCTTTTAGCAACCGTAGAATGTAGCCATCAAAATCCCTGTTACCACCTGGACCGAGAACGTCAGCCACATGGAGAATCAATTTCAGTTTGTCAGACGAATGTATGAAAACGTTAGTACAGCTATCCCAAGCCTCGAAGGCAAACTGCTGCCAGAACTGCACACGATTTCGTTTCCCATATTCCCGGAAATAGTCAGCGATAGCCTCGGCTCGCTCCTTGGGTTCACTCACTCCTTCTTGATCGAACAACAATAGTACATGGCTTTTGGATGATTTTTTCACCAAAGCGTCGAGAAATCCTCCCGCTTCTTCACGGAAGAGCAAATCTCCAATCATGCTGTCATATCCCTCTCTAGGTGCTTTGTCTCTCTCCCACGCTGGTTTAGGCTTCAACGTTCGAGTTAGAATCCCTCTCTCATACAGCGCTTTTCCTACCAGACGCTCGGTGGCCCCTTCGGTAATGACGTAGACGGTTTTTAGTATCGTCATTCCTCCCCCTCTACAGTAGCGTGCTGGATGGCCGCCAGGTGCGAACTCCCCTTCGCTCTTGCTGGCACTCGGGGATCCATATCGTACTCCAACCAGACGTTTAGCGTCTTGCCTATAAAGGACTGCACTTCTAGGAAACCGTCCAGTAATTGAAATTGCCAAGTCCGCACGACCGACGAAGAGATAGCATCCCGCTCCATCAATTGTCCGATACAAGTCAATACTTCTTGGCTCTGCGTCGAGATAAACATCTGAATTGGACGCTCTCGCACTAACCTTACCACCTCATCCAACATACGCCCCAAGGTGGCGGGATGCATAAAAAGCTCCGGATCCTCCCAGAGAAAGAGACCCGGACGGTCTTCGTCCACCGTCTCGGCCAGGGCGATCAAACCGGCCAACACCTTGAAGGCGTGGCGCGCGCCGTCGCCAAAATTATCGATGCGGATGGGACGACGACCTGGCAACCGCACGTCGCCGACCATTTGTGCTGCTTCCTGGTCATTTGGCGCCGGGTTGATCTCCACACGCCCATCGGCCATATCAGGGAAAATCCGTCCCATCGCCTGCGCCAACCTCTCGTACCAGTCGGGCACGGCGTTGTAGGCGAACTCCCAAAAGCGCCGGTGGAAATGGGCGTGCGTCACGTGGAAATCAAAGAACATCACGCGTTCGGGATCGATCTTCACCGGACGCTGCTTGTCCGCGCCCTCCAGCGCCCAGATGGCGAGATGATCGAGCGGGTCTTGCCGGGTTGCTTGCCCCCGAAAGACGAAGTCAGGATACCAGAGGTAGGCCAGGCGGGCATCTTCGGGCTGCATTTCTGCGCTCAACCAGTCGGGCGCCATCTCGGCTGGCAGTGCGCGCGGCTGCTCAAGGGCGAAAAGTACGATATTTTGCACGTCTTCCTGATCAAAGCCCTCGATCTCGTACCCCGCCTCGCCTAAGGGCGGGGCGATCCTGAACTCCCGCAGCGGATGGGCTTCGGGCAGATCCTTCAACTGATACCAAAGCGCCCCTCCCTCTGTTACACCGCCTGGAGGCTCTTCCCAGTGAGAGGACTGTCCGTGGCGCGCCCAGAGGCGTGGCAGGGGCCGGTAGCCCAGGAAGTCGTGGCGCAACGGCACGCGCGCCTCAAAACGTGTCCCGTCTTCCAACACCAGGCCGCCTTCTCTCCCGCTTACCACGGCCAGGTAAAGCATCTCCAGCACCGCTGTCTTGCCGCTGTTGTTGGGACCGACCAACACGTTAAATTTGGCGCAATCTTCCAACGCGCCCTCGCGAATGCCGCGAAAGCGATGCGCGACCAGTCGATCAATCATGGTTCCACCTCCAGAAAACTCTTTACCTGCTCCACCGATTGCGCCTGCCACGTCTCTACATCGGGGACTGTCGTCAGCCGGCCGGATGGCGCATTCAACACCTTGCGCCAGGCCTTTTCATCCCGCACGATGTTCCAGAGCTGTTGTAGCGCGTCGGACGAAAGCTCCCTGTCCTGTGCCGGGAGCCAGACCCAGCCGCGCACCTCCCAAGCGTCGCCATCGGGATAGGCCCAACTGACGGCGATCTTGCTCCGCACGGGATCGCCTCGTCCAAAGGCCGTGCCGAACAGCTCGCGCTCGGCGTCGCGCGGGCCCTGCCAACGCTCAAAGCGCCACGCGTTCTTGAGCGCTGGAGAGACCGGTATCATCTCTCGGTCAACGGCCTGTTGCAGGGCGCGGGCTGTATCGTTATCCCCTAATAACCGCTCCATGCCGGGCAGGCGGGTCCACCAGCCCTTTCCCTGGGGAGAAAATCGAAAGCGAAAGAAAGCAAGGTGACGCAGGTCGGGGAGCGAGGTGTGAGAAGGGAGAGGCTCCTGCATCTTCCAGCCCCCAGGCTCCCGTGGTTCCCCTTTGATCTCGACAATGCGAAACAGGCCGTATCCCAACTGCGGTTTGGCCCCTATAGCGCCCCATCGCTCCAGGAAGCGTAAGAGCGTGACCATCTTTACCAGCACCGAGGAATCCCCCGTCAGGCGCAAACGGATCTGCCCCACCCGACCCGGCGGCAGATACCAGCCACGGCGGCGACCCGGTGGACGCACGTTGAGCATCTGGGTTGGTGGCGACCAGAGAGGTTCGGTGTGGTCCTCAATGATCAGCCGAAACCGCCGCTGCCAGCCCGTTGTCCCAAATACATGGCAGGCATCACACAGGCCATTGTTTGACTTGTTTGGCTTGTACTCGCAAGTCGTATCCGTCGGGTCACATGCCCGATCGCCCAGCCCGCGCACAAGCGCCTCGTACCACCAGCGCAGGCTGCCGATGATGCCGGTCTCGTGGACGCGATCACACTTTCCCGCTACGTCGCCGGTCCACAGCGGCGTCAAGGTCTCGAGTGTAACTGTCAAATCGCCGGTCATTCTCACCTCCATGTTTGGATTGGTGACCAAGATAGGCCCATTGTATCACCCTAACCCCTCCACCCCAAAGCGCATCCCCTTGGGTAGATGCGTGCCACCGTCCAACCGGTAGAAGGCGCCGCTCAAAAGCGCATTTCTAACCAGCGGCGTCGGCGGCACCGTCACCAGATCGTACAGCTCCATCTTGATCCCGGGCGGCAAGTCGGCCGGGTTGAGCAACTGGGGAACCGAGACGTGCTCCCCTGCCACCTCCTGATAGTCCAGCGGCTGGCTCACGACCCGGGCCTTACTCATGAACTTGCCCAGGCGGACGTAACCAGGAACCTCGATGGGAGCCGGGTTGAGGACGTAACAGACCGCCTCGTTGCCCACCGCCAGGTACCGGATGCGCCCAAACTGGGGACGGTTCGCCGGGCGGGCCATCGTTCGATTGCCGGAGGCATCGCGGGCGTACCATGTCCCACTATCCTGCTCCATCTGGCAACCGTCGGGCCGGGTGACCAGTACGCCTCTTCCCATCGCGAACCAGTAGGTCTCCGGTTGGGCGTTGAACTGCTCGACGAAGAAACGGGGCTGGCCCTGGATCGTGGCCGGTGTGACGTAGACGCCCCGCTCGTTAAGCGCCCCCAGGTGCTGGCGGTAGTGAATGGTCCCGTCGTTGAAGTAAGGGGATTGACAAAAGCCCATCGCGTAGGCCAGGGCGTAGTTGCCGATGAGGGGTTCCGTGTAGTAGCAGTTGCTGATTTCCCGGCTGCTGAAGAACGTTTTCTCCATGAACGTCAACTGGCAGCGATAAATGTACATCGTCACCTCCGTGTGTGACTCAGGTGCTCGATCGGTCTGTAGAGATAGAATGGGACGAACAAACGGGCCAGTGACTAATACGCGATCCCTTTCAGGATTTGGACCACCTGCTCCTCGTCACGGTAGAGATCGATGAGTTCATCCACCAGGTTGTCCACTTCCCCGTCCGTCAGCCACGTCACGCGGCCGACGACCCGCCGGCTTAACGTCCGCGCCGCCTCTCTCGCCGCATCGGTCACTCCATCGACGTCCAACGGGAATTCCAACTCGTCGCTATCCCCCTTGAGCCGATCATAGACCGCCTGGGTCAGTTCCAGGTTGCTGAACAGCTCACAATCGCTGAAAGCGACCCCCACCAGCACGTTTTTCACCTTGCCGATGCGCGAAGAAATCGCGCCATAGCGGGTGGTGCGCAGCACGTTGCCCAGCACGTAGCGAATCTCGCCCGGCGTCATGTCCTTGAAGGTCTCGATTTCCAGGAACATCGCTTCTGGCTTGACGTATTCATCGCCGCCCAGGCCGGTCATCCGCTGTTCCCGCTCACGGTCCCAGGGTGTGCCATCTTCGAAGGGCGCGTTGAACGTGCGCACGTCGGTGACCGCCGGGGCCGGGTGCAGGCTAAAGGCATCGTCGGTGATGACGCGCGACTTCTGCGCCCCACCGCCGCCGGCGGCGTAACCGTAGATCATACAATCGACACACCGGCCGCACGGATTGTTGGTGTTGAGGGCGCATATCCCATCCCCGCCTTCTCCCTCGTAGAGCAGGTCGTGGCGACGCAAAAGCTCGCGCCCGGTGCGCCGCTCGGCCGCCGTCTGCTTGCGCTTGCTGATCACCACCCGACGCACCAGCGACCGATCCTCCAGCCCCGCGTGTACGAACTCCTTGTTCTGGGTCTCCCCGCTGCCCTCGGTGCGGAAGATCGCCTCCGACTCAATCCGGCGCACCAGCAACGCACTCACGTAGTGGCCCCGGGGATTATGGGTGTAACTTTCCAGCATCTCTTCGGCATATTTATCGAACACAGACATCTCCATTACCTCCTTTTAGTGACTTCTGATCCTGGGAATGCAAACGGGTCTCACGCGTATCTTCTCAATAAGTTGGGGAGCTGTGGCCGGTCTCCCGACCGAGCCACAGCGGGCACGGTCAGGAGACCGGCCCGAGCGAGTTTGCCCCGGTTTATTGAGATGATACTCTCACGCTGTGTCGTCCACTTTCTTGCCGGGGATTTGCTCCCGGACGTAGAACAAGTAGGCCGAACGAAGCAGTTTTTCGTCGGCCAGGAGTTTCTGTAACTTGCCGCCATAAACGCCGCCGTAGACGTCGTCGAAGAACCCATTCACGAATGCCTGGGTTGCCTCCCATTTCTTCTGTCCCGGTCGATACTGGAAATCGGCGATGCGTTCCAGGTGCTCGAAGATATCCTCGATAATCGCCGCCCGCAGCGTCTCGACGTCGGCGGCCTCGCTGTGATGCCCCAACTTCTTGAAAATCTCGTCCAGCGGGGCCATCAGCGAGTTTTTCTTCAGCGAACGCCCGCGCAGCCCCCCCGCCCAGGCAATCTCGGCCAATCGTTGCAAGACCTCGCTCAATTTGCTCATTTTTTCACCTCCTTGTATATAATATCTCCAACGACTACCTGTACTTTAACAACCGCATAGCTTACTTGCAAAAATCGGGTACCTCGGTGACAATTGTTCTCAGTTCGGCA
>DSAR01000185.1 GCA_011046405.1 Chloroflexota bacterium
AATTAACACGAAAAACCCAAAATTAGTGACAATTCGTGTAATTCGTGGCGAAAAGTTGACCACTTGCTAAGCCAACCAGGCGAACTAGCAGAGAGCCAAAACCCAAAGATTAGTGACAATTCGTATCATTCGTGGCGAAAAATTGACCGCTCCCCAAGCCAACCATGCGAACTAGCAGAGAGCCACATTCGTGAAATTCGACCATTCGTGTGATTCGTGATAGAAAATCAGGCTCTTGGCCACGAACGTCGGGTAGTGAACCGAGGAGTAAAACTTATGACAGTAAAACGCACGCTGATCATCGACGCCGACGACACGCTCTGGGAAAACAACATCTATTACGAACAGAGTATCGAGGAGTTTGCGGAGCTGATGGCCGAAAAGGGCTTCGACCGGGACGAGGCCGTCCAGATGATGCACGCGGTAGAACGGGAGCGGGTGCCCGTCGTCGGCTACGCGCCGGAGGAGTTCGCCCGCAGCATGGTCATCGCCTACGAACGCCTGTGCCAGCGCGACGAGCGCCCGGTCGAGGCGGACGTCTCGGCCCGGGTGCTGGCGATCGGGCGACAGGTGATCGGCTACCCGATGGTCCTCCTGGAGGGCGTGGAGGAGACGCTGGATTGGCTACGCGGCTATTGCCGGCTGATGTTGTTGACCAAGGGGGATCAAGCGATCCAGGCGGATAAGCTGGATCGGTCGGGGCTGGCCCACTTTTTCGACCAGGTGCACATCGTGCCGGAAAAGGACGTGGCGGTGTTCCAGGACTTGATCGCCGAACACGACCTGGACCCAGCCCAGACCTGGATGGTGGGCAACAGCCCCCGCTCCGACGTCAACCCGGCGCTGGGAGCGGGCCTGGGCGCGATTTATGTCCCCCATCCCGATACGTGGGTGATGGAACTGGAGGAGATCGCGGAGCCAGATGGGGCCATCGTCCTCAAAAGCTTCGCAGACCTGGTGACCTGGTTGTCGGCGCTTACAGATTAAGTGTCTTCTACGGAGCTATTCAGATTTACAACCCGATATCTTTGGATCACGAATGGCACGAATGGACAAATGACACGAATTTGAGCTTCGAATTGTGAAAAACGTTCGTGAAATTCGACCATTCGTGTGATTCGTGATAGAAAGTCGGGCAGCAAACTGTTTAGGTTTTCACGGATTTGACATACAGCCCAGCTTGCAGGACGATTCAGTTTACTTCATCATCGTCTGTTGAGGCCGCCGTCTTACGCTCCAGCCGCTCCAACCGATGGACCAGTTCCGCCTCGGTCGTGTCCCGGCGGAGGCCGGGGGGCCAGGTCGAAACCTGAGCCAGCGCGGCCCGGGTCCAGCCGGCCGCCAACGCGAGGTTTTCCACGTGCCACTCGAAGTGCTTGGCCAGTTCGACGTGGGCGCCTACGTCGTCCCTCGACTCGAGGGCCAGTTGCTGCCAGTAGCCGAAGGCCTCGTCCCGGCGCCCGGCCCGTTTGAGGAGCAGGCCCAGGTCGCGCAACGCCCGCGCCCGCACGTCGGGTGGGAGGGAGTCCTCTTTGGAAGGGGCGAGCGGGGCTGCGATGGCGACACGGTAGGCGCGTTCCGCCTCTTCATCCCGCCCGTCGCGGGCGTACCAGCGGGCCAGGCCGTAGAACTCGGCCCCGCCGAGTTCTGGTTCGCTCCTGACCGTCTCGCCCCACGGATCGGCGAAGGCCCGGTGGAGCCGCACGGCCAGGGTCGCCAGGCTGAGGACGTCGATCTCGTTGTGGTAGAGCACGCGCTTCATCTCGCGGGCGTCGCCGGTGCGCAGGTAGTCGCGGTAGAGATAGGGAATGACGCCGCCGGGCACGTCGGCCTGCTCGCGCTGCACGCCCAGGACCTCGACTTCCAACGACCCGAGCGCGCAAGAGGGCAGGGCATAGCGCCACAGGCGGCGCGCCGGGTGGAGCAGGTCCAGGTGCGGCAGATTGCCGGTGGGCGGCGGGATGCGGGCCAGGATGAAGCGATTCTCCAGGATGGGCACGTCAAAGGTGATGCCGTTGAAAGAGACCAGGTACTCGAAGCGGAAGAGCTGCTTGGCCAGGGTCTCGACCATGGCCGGTTCGTCGCCGGGATCGCGCAGGAAGTACTGGTGGACGTGAAACGCGCCTGCTTCGAAAAAGCCCAGGCCCACCATGAAGGCCATCGTGCCGGCGCCGCCGGAGAGGCCGGTGGTCTCCGTGTCGATGAAACAGGCCTTCGCAGGGTCGACCAGGTTCAGCGTCTGATCTTGCCCGAGTTGGGCCAGGTCACCGGGTTTGAGGTCCAGGAACTGAGATAAGGACCGGTCGCCGTGCCGGTGCTCGAGCGGGTAGGTCGATTCGACGACGAAGCACCGCCCGTGGGAAGTAGTATGGAAGCGACCGGGCACCAGGTCCTCAATGGCGATCTGCGGGCGTGTGGGCAGAGTCGCCAGTTCACGCACGCCCTTGACGACGCCCAGTTCACGCAACCGCCGCTGCAAGTCGTCACGCATCGCTCAGGTCACGATGACGGACGTGCCGCCAACCTCGCCATTCATCCCGTTCCATCCAACCTCCAACCCCTAACCATCAGTAGCCGTAACTGCTGCTCAGCCTACCGTCCGTTTGTAGCGGATGGGCGGGGGCCCCCACTCTCCATCGCAGCAAGGGGCTGGCCCGAGCAGTGACCAGTAGCCAACGATTATACCAAGTCGATTTGAGAGGTCAAGTGGGCTTTTTGATCTTCAGGGCATAGTGTGCTACAATTTATATGTTTTGGGATACAACTTTAGGCGATTTATGGCGTATAGTGTAGCGAGGGAGGGCAAAATGACACATCCGGTGATTGGATGGGAGCGCGAGACGCCGGTCCCAAATCACACATTCAACACATATCTAAGCGCCCGCGAGGGCCGTCTCTACTTCGACGGCCTGGACCTGGCCCAGTTGTTCATCGGCGGCCGGCAGGATCAGGGCTTTGGGCGGATCCTGCCCAGCCCCCTGGAGATCGTCTACCTGCCCAAGATTCGCCGAAAAATCGCCCAGATGCGGGAAATTTTCGCCGAGGTGAGCGCCGAGATCGGCTACGCCGGTCGCTTCCTCTACGCCTACGCCTCCAAGGCCAACGCCGCCGAAGAGGTCGTGCGCACGGCGCTGGGCACAGGTGCCCATTACGAGATGTCGTCCGCCGTGGACGTGGAAATCGCGCGCCTGATGCGGGCGGCCGGCCATCTATCGCCGGACCGGCTGGTGATCTGCAACGGCTTCAAATCAGCTGGGACCGACTACACCGACGAAATCGTCCACTTCCGACGCGAGCACGAGGGCGTGGTCCCCGTGATCGAGGATGTGAGCGAAATACCGCCGCTCGTCGATTCCGGCCTCCCCTTCCAGGTGGGCCTGCGCCAGAAAAGCTACGGCCCTCACCATGGCCGGGATGAGATGGACGCCGTTCACTCCCGCTTTGGGATGGACGCCGCCTCCATCTGCAAGGCCGCCGAAATGGTCGAGACGGCGCCGAACCTAACACTGAAGCTCTACCACGCTATGGTCGGCAGCCAGATCGTGAACGCCGATGATTTCTTGACCTGGCTCACGCCGCCCATCGAGATCTACGCTCAGTTGCGACAGCGTCACCCATCCCTGCACGTCTTCGATTTCGGCGGCGGCGTGCCGGTGGCGATGACGCTCGATTTCTCCTTCGATTACCGGGGTTTCGTGCGCCGCCTGTTGAGTACTTTGCAAACCATCTGCGCCCGCTACGACGTGCCGGTCCCCGACGTGATGGGGGAGTTTGGCCGTTACACGGCGTCGGAACACGGCGCTCACCTCTTCCGGGTGATTATGAGCAAGGAAAACAAATCGAAGTTACCCTGGTACATCATCGACGGCTCGATCATGACCTCGTTCCCCGATACCTGGGCGCTGGGGGAGCATTTCATCGTCCTGCCTCTCAACCATCTCGACAAGCCTTTCCGGCAGGTGCAGCTGGGCGGGATGACGTGCGACAGCGACGATGTCTACCCGCCGAAGTCCAGCCGCGCGCCGCTCTACCTGCCGGTGGAGACGGAGGAGCTCTACATCGGCTTCTTCAGCATCGGCGCCTACCAGGAGATGTTGGGCGGCGTCCAGGGGAGTAAGCACTGCGTCCTCCCCGAGGCCAACGAGCTGATCATCGACCGGGACGACGATGGACAGTACCAGTTCCAACTCCTGCCGGGCCAGCGTCCGGAGGACGTGTTGGATAATTTGGGTTACACGGTTTGAAGTGGTATAAGAGTGAGGTGGTTTAAGATGGAGCGAATTGTTGTTGATCCCACGATACATTTTGGAAAACCTTGTGTAGCCGGTACGCGTATCACGGTGCAGAGCATCCTTGAATTGCTCAACGAAGACATCTCTTTTGAGGAGATCATCCAGGACTACTACCCCGATCTTACGTCCGAAGATATTCATGCCTGCATTCAGTATGCTATCGCGCTTGTTGCGGCTGAGGATATTCATCTGAGGGCAGTCCCAATATGAAACTTTTGCTGGACCAAGACGTGTATGCAATCACAAAGCGCCTTCTGAGTAGCCGGGGCCACGACGTGGTTACCGTTGCGCAGATTGGTCTCTCACGAGCAGATGATGAGGAGATCCTTCGTATTGCTCAGGAGCAAGGCCGTATACTTGTGACCCGGGATAGAGATTTTGGCAATTTAGTGTTTGTCAAAGCACTGGGTTCCGGCGTTCTATACCTCCGTGTATTACCGTCAACACAAGGTGCAGTTCACGATGAACTTGAGTTCGTGCTGGAGACCTATACAGAGCAGGAGCTGGCCCGGGCGTTTGTGGTTATCGAAGCAGATGGTCATAGAATTCGTCGGCTGTCTAGGTAGCAAAGGAGTCGTTTATGGAAAGCATGGATAGAACCCGAATTATCTTCATCGCCATTGTGGGCTTGGCTCTGCTCGTGGCCTGCGTGGCCGTGGCCTACAACGTCGTCAACCGGCTGGTGGACGACGCCCGCGCGACGGCGACGCCGGACGGCAGCGGGTTAGGCGTCGTCACCGGACAGCCGACGCCGGCCGTCTGGCTGGATTCGCCGGACCCGATCTTCGGCCCCGATTACGACCCCGACGACGGATTGCCGGTCTACATCTGCGGCGCCGACGCCTTCGGCAGCTACTTCACTTTGCAGCAGATGCAGATGGCGGGGACCGACGTCGAGCACAGGTTCCACCTGGGGATCGTGCCCTTCTTCCTGGATGACGACCCGGCCTACGACATCTCCGAGGAGCAGCGCACGGCCCTGCTGAATAGCGGGCAGTGGGACTGTTTGCTCACGACGCTGGACTCGGTGGCGCTGACCAGCCCTGGCGTTGTCACCGCCATCGTGGACGAGAGTGCGGGGGCCGATCAATTGTGGGTGCGCGACGTGCCCACGATCAACGATCTCAAGGGCAAGCGGATCGCCTTCTCGCGCGGCAGCGTGGGCGAGTACTTCGTCTACTACACACTGTCCATCGCCCGGCTGAACCCCCGCTTCGACGTGGAACTCCTGCCCCAGGATAGCGTGGCCGACGCGATCGAGGTCTTCAACGCCGGCCAGGCCGACGCGGTCTCCGGCTGGGAACCGGACATCTACCTGGCCGAGGAGAGCGGCGGCGTGCCACTCCTGAGTTCCAACCAGATGCGGATCGTCATCGACGTCATCGTCACCTCGCGCCAATCCATCGCCAACGAGGCCGACCTGGTGCAAGCCTTCCACGACGCCTGGTTCCACGCGCTAAAAAATCAGGTGGAGGATTTCGACACCGCCGCATCCCACATCGCGGCCTGGGGACACAACGATTGGAGTTTCGTCTATCCGGAGAGCGCCAGCGAGGATCTGAGACTGTGGCTGGAGAACGTGGCCCAGGCCGACCTGGGCGACAACGCCTACGTGATGCGCGATATCCGGCCGCTGATCGACCGCCTGCAGATCGCCCAACGGGTCTGGGCGGCCTCTGGCGCCGAAACGCCGGAGGGGGACGTGGCCGATCTGGTGGATCCAGGTTTCGTCTCCCGTTCCGCCTCGCAAGCCAGCTTGCAACCCAATGGGAGCCCGGTCAACGACACCTTCTCCCTCTCGACCCAGTTCGACCTTTCCGGTGTCGGCGCTGGGGAGACGGCGACGCTGGTGGTGCTGCCGTGCCGGCGCTTCACCTTCCTGCCCGAGTCGACCGAGTTGACGCTGGAATCCCGCCGCATCCTGGACGATTGTGTGATGCCGACGCTCTCGCAGAGTGTCGGGCTGTTTCTGCGGGTCAAGGGCTCGGCCGCCTGGCCCGGCCCACCCGGCACATACACGAAAGAGGAGATCCTGACGTTTGCCGAGGCCCGCGCCCAATCGGTGGTCGATTACCTGGCCTCCCAGGGCATCGACCCGGCCCGCTTCGTCGTCGAGGCCGAGTTGCCGCCGGAGGAACACTGGGAGACAGAAGACCCGGAGATACAGGCGGAGGACCGGTACGTGGAGATGACGTTGATCACCGTCGGGCGATAGATCGGTCGTTGCAAATCGGAAAGGGGAGCCTATGCGAGGAAGAAAAAGATACGTTATTTGGCCATTGATGGCGATATTGGTCGCGTTGACCGTCGCTTGTGGTTTGACGAGACGAGACGGGCCGCCGCGCAATGCGGTCGTCGTCGAGGTGACGGCCAACACGAGCCTGAGCCATTGGCTGGAACAGGCCATCGCCGATTTCAACGCAGAGAGGCGCGAGACGACTGCTGGAAAGCCAATCTACGTCACGCTCGACGCGGTGGAATCGGGCCAGGCGGCGTCCAGGATGGCGGATGGCGGCTCGCTCCCGGCCCTGTGGATCCCGGACGACGTGGTGTGGGGCAACCAGTTGGCCAACCAAGGGCAGGATAACTTCCAGGGGGACTGTGTCAGCGTGGCCGAAAGCCCACTGGTCATCGCGATGTGGCGGCCGGTGGCCGAGGCGTTGGGCTGGCCCGGGCGCTCGTTGGGCTGGCTCGACGTGGGCAGCCTGGCGGCGGATCCATCCGCCTGGGATTATTACAGCGGCGGTCAGTTTGGGGATCGATTGCGCCTGAGCCACACCCATCCGGGCCTATCCGGCGCCGGCGCCAGCACCCTTCTGGCGATCATCCACGCGGCCAAATCGGCGCAGGAGGCGGTTGGAGTGGACGACATCCAGGAGCCCATCGTGCAGGCCTCGGTCAGCGCCTTCGAGGCGTCCGTCTCCTGGTTCAGCAGCAGCACCGACGACCTGGGCCGGACGATGAAAGAACGCGGCGTCGAATACCTGGGCGCGGCCGTGATGTACGAGAGCACAGTGGTCAGTTACGGCGACGGCGATCCATCCATCGTGCCTATCTATCCCTTCGAGGGAACCTTCGTAGCTACTCATCCGGCTTGTGTAAATGGGAACGCCGAGAGCCAGACTCAGGAGGCCGCGCGCCTGTTTCGCGATTACCTGCTGGAAGAGCCGACCCAACGATTGGCCGTGGCGCACGGCCTGCGGCCGGTCAACGCGGCGGTGACCCCGGAAGCCCCTCTGGACAGAAGCCGCCACGTCGATCTGGCACAGCCAGAGATCGTCTTCGGCGCGCCCAGCGTGGCGACCATCTACGCCGTGCAAGATTTATGGCAATCGGCCCGCAAGGACGTCAATCTGGTGATGCTGCTGGATACATCGGGCAGTATGTCGGGCAGTAAGATGACCAGCGCTCGCGAGGCCGCGATACAGTTCGTGCAACAGATGGGGGATGACGATTTCATCACCATCATCGCTTTCGCCAATGAGCTCACGGTGGTCATTCGTCACGAGCTGGTCGGGCCAGCGCGCGAGCAGATCGTCGAAGCGCTCAGGGGTTTGCAAGCCAACGGTTACACCACGCTCTACGACGCCATCGGCGAGGGGGCCGCCGTCATCGCCGAGACCGACTCGTCCCAGACGAGCAACGCCATGGTCGTGCTCTCCGACGGGATGGACACGAGCAGTTACGTGTATAGCTTCGACCAGTCGTTGATCGAGATGGCGGCCAGTCACGACACCACCGTCTTCACCATCGCCTACGGCTCCGACGCCGACGAGGACGTGCTCTCCGAACTGGCGCTCAAGGCCCACGGCAATTTCTACCAGGGAGACGAGGCCAGCATCGCCGCCATCTACGAGGAAATGTCAGCCGCTTTCGGTGGAAGCGCAGGCATCGGCCGCTAGATATAGGACACAGGACTTAGGACTTAGGACGGACATAGGACTTAGGACAGACACAGGAGGATTAAAATGGCAACACTTTTAGAAAAGGTCTCGACGTTAATCTCGGCAAATTTACACGCTTTGGTGGATCAGGCATTGAAGACCAACAGTATCGCCGTGATCGACCAGTACATCCGGCAGGTCGAAAATCACCTGGCGGAACTGGAGGACGCCGCCGCTACAGTCGGCGGGGAGGTCAAGTCGATCAAGCGTAAGTTGAACGGCCTGGAGCAGAAAGAGGACGAGTTGGACCGGGCCATCAACGCCCTCCTGATGGAGGGGAACGAGGAGACCGCCGCTGCCGCCCAGAGCAAGCTCAACAGCACGCGACGCCTGATAGAGACGTACGACGACCAGGCCGGGCGGTTACAGAAGGAATACCAGCAATTGCTGGACGCCAAGGTCAAGTTGGAAGCGCGTCTGGCGACGATGAAGCAGGAGCGGGAAGAACTCCAGGCGCTGCTGGAACTGGCCCAGAGCAAAGAGGTAGCCGTCAAGGCGATGAAGGGATTAGACGACCTGATGGGCACAGGAGATACCGACATCGGCCGGATGGCCCAGAGCATCTACGCCCGGCTCGACAAAGCGACCACCGCCTCTGAGATGCGGGCCGCCAGCCTCGACGAGCAGATCGACAACGTGCTCGATCGCAGCGAGATCGACGGTCAATTGGCCGAGCGGAGGAGACAGCTCGGATTAGAACAGTAAAGTCGTGTTTACTTGCGGGCAGGAATAACGTCAGAAAAACCACCCAAGGATGTCGAATACCCACGGGTGCTTGAGGTGGCACATTCGCCAACTCAGACTTCCGAAGTCTAGAAAGTGGCTTGGGACTGTACGAAAAGTCGGCTTTCGCACGAATTCAGCCGATCAAAGGGACTGTTAAAGACTTCGGAAGTCTAATGTGATATTGTCGAATTGGGCTGGATGAACCTCACCCGTAGCTGTTAGCCAGGAAAGGAGAGGCGGAGATAGGGGGACAGGAAAGGATGGGTTGATACGCTTCCTTTGTCTATCCCTCTCTCTCCGTCAACGTATGCCAAACGTCCGCTCTGAACTACAACAGAAAGCGCGAAGTGCAATTTTCCAGTACGCCTTCTTCCGCTGGGAGAACGCTGTCATCATCGCCGGCGCGATCCTGCTGACGGTGTTCTGGCCTCGGCCTTTTTCGTGGTGGCCGATCTGGGGCTGGCCTCTCTTGGGCGCGCTGGGGGTGAGCGCCCTGGTCTATTCCAGCGTGACCGACGCCGAGACCAACGCGCGGGTGTTGGAGGCGCTCTTCAAGAAGCGCTTCGATCCCAGGCAAATCAAGGACCCCACGCTGCGCGACGACCTGACGCGGGCGCTGGAGTACCAGCGCAGTATCGAAACCCTGGTCCACCAGGAGTCTGAGGGGGTATTGCGCACCCGTTTGGACGCGACGGCCGATCAACTCGGCGATTGGGTCGGCAACGTCTACCGGTTGACCCGCCGGTTGGACGCCTATCGAGAGGATCGCTTGCTAGAGAAGGAACGAGCGCGGGCGCCGGCGGAACTCGAGACCCTCGTCGCCCGACGCCAGCGGGAGCAAGACCCCACGGTCCACCAGGAGTTGAATGACCTGATTGCCGGCAAGAAGAAGTATCTGGAAACCTTGCAGGCCCTGGACGCCCGGATGAAGCAGGCCGAGTTGCAACTGGAACAGAGCCTGACCGCCCTGGCGACCATCTATAGGCAGATGCAGTTGATCGGCGCGCAGGACCTGGAGAGCGGTCGCTCGGAACGGTTACGGGCCGACGTGCAAGAACAGGTGGAGCGCTTGAACGATCTGATCGCCAGCATCAACGAGGTCTACGATTATCACCGTCACGGTGGGGGATTGTCGTAGCAGGCTGATATCTTGGCGCTGAAGAACACGGATAAACAGGATCAGCGGATCAATCGCGACCAAATCGTATCATCTCAATAAACCGGGGCAAACTCGCTCGGGCCGGTCTCCTGACCGTGCCCGCTGTGACTCGGTCGGGAGACCGGCCACAGCTCCCCAACTTATTGAGAAGATACACCAAATCCGACAATCCTGTTTATCCGTGTTCTTTTTAGATACGCTCCTAGTTCTCGCACCAGGGCGGTGAGATCCAATAATCGTGTTTGACGATCTGACCATCGGCCGATTTGACCGTGATCGTATGCACGATGCCGCTACATCCACGCGCCCGAAAAGTGATCTGGGGATTGGTTTTCCACGTCGTCTTGACGTATTCCACGTCGTGATAGAGGTCATAGGGCGGGGCGCCGCCGATGATTTCCACGGTGAACGTGGCGGTCATTTCGCCGGCGCCAGTAGGCTCCCAGTGATCTAACGTCGTGGGCGGGGTGAAATCCAGGGGGCCAGAACTGACGGGTTTGGTGGAGGTAGGGAGCTCCGTCGGCGTCTCGGTCGGTGTTTCCGTCAGCGTCTCGGTCACCGTTGGTGTGGGGGTTTCTGAGAGCGTTTCTAGCGTGGGCGTATCAATCGGCGGCTGGGTCGCGGAGGGGAGAGGGGTATCCTGAGACTCAACGCCGCCAGGGCTGGGCGACAGCTCTACAGGCGTAGGGGTTGGTGCATTACACGCCAGGATGGCGAGCACGAGGCCGATCCCTGCCAGGATGTTTAAGAAATGTTTTTGTTGCATAGGGTGAATCTCCTGTTTCAGACAAGTAACACATCTTCCAAGCGCAGAAGTTTGGCCTTGATCCAGATACCGGCACCGTAGCCGGTCAGAGAGCCGTCTGCCCCAATCACCCGGTGACAGGGGATAATGATGGACACAGGATTGGCCCCATTGGCGCCTCCTACAGCCCGCGCGGCTTGGGGACGGTTGATGCGGCGGGCGATATCTCCATAGGTCGCCGTCGTGCCGTAGGGGATGCGGGCGATCTCTTCCCAGACATCTCGTTGGAATGGCGTGCCTCGCACGTCCAGGGGCAGGTCGAAGGCGTAACGGTTGCCGCAGAAATACTCACGAAACTGGATCAGGGCTGAAACGAGGGCGGCAGGATCCTCTCTCGGTGGTACCTCGCTGACGTTTTGGGCCAGCCAATTAAGGAAACTCGCGCGTTGTTCGACGCCGAGTTTCACGGCGCAGACGCCCCTGGGTGTCGCCGCCACCCAGACCGGTCCAACCGGCGAGCCGATCCAGGCGTACGCTATACCTGCTTCTACGCCAAGTTCCATTTTCGCCTATCTGGTTCAAACGTTAAGAGCTTCGTATTTTTTGCTGAAGTTCCTGGTAATCCTGTGTCAATTTCGTGTTCTTCTGACGCAAATACGCGATCAGGCTCTGATCGATCTCGCGCAACCTGGGGGAGATGGTGAGCATGACGCGCACTGCCATTGGGGCGCTCTGGTGCAACATCTCCACGAAATCCTCGCGGTTGATCTCCAACACCGTCGTGGGGGCTACTGTGCGAACGGTGGCCGTCCGGGTTGTTTCTTGCACCAGGGCGATTTCTCCAACGAAATCTCCAGGGCCAGGACGATTGAGCACCGTGGATTCCTCGTCGTCAAGTTGCTTGGTGACCTCGGCCTGTCCACTGACGATGACGTAGAGGGTATCCCCTATGTCTCCTTCGCAACACAAGACCTCATCGGACGAGTAGTTGCGCTGGTTGGCGACGTTAGCCAGGGCCTTCAGGTCATCCTGTTCCATATCGGGGAATGCTTGTCGCAATACGTCGATCTTGCTTTGGGGCATCAGAATACCTCCTTTGGGACAATCTATACTTAGCCATTATATCAGCTCGTTTGACGGAGCATCATTACGAGTCTGTTACAGAAGTGACGTAAGATGAGAGGTGTGTTCTAAAATCCAGAGGGCGCCGGCCCGCTCCAATTCCGCCCGCCCGCCGAAACCGCAGAGCACCGCGATGGCCCAGGCGCCCGCCCGCCGGGCCGATTTGACGTCGACGGTGGTATCCCCGACCATCGCACACCGTTCGACCGCTACCCCCATCTGCTGGGCTGCGTGCAGGATGGGCGCGGGGTGCGGCTTGAGCCGCCATGTGCTTTCGCAGGTGACCAACAATTCGAAGAAGTCATGCAAATCGTGCTGGTCTAAGAAGGCCTTGGTCTCTGCTTCCGCTCGCGTACTCACGATAGCCATCCGGTAGCGACTGCTCAGATCGATAAGCATTTCTCGGGCACCGGCCATAAGCCGGAAGTCGTGCATTCTTCGACCGAGTCGGTGACGGAGTCGTCCAGCGAACGCCATGGCAAGTCTATCTAGACCCACGACATCCAGCATAGTGACGAGGAAGTTGCCGGGAGTTTCGACAGCCATCACCAGGCGCCGGGCCGCTCGTTGGGGACGAGGCCAGTGTAAACGCTGCAACCAACGAGCCACGCGCTCGACGGCCTGGTCGTCGGTATCCATGAGCGTGCCGTCCAGGTCGAAAAATATCGCATCGATTTGGTCTTTGATGTCGTTGGCCATTTTCCTCCTTACACACTGCGATTATGGCCAATGGTATCACGATGCTGCCCGGCTGTCAATTGTGGCTCCCTGCTAGTTCGCGTGCTCAGCTTAGCAAGCGGTCAATTTTTCGCCACGAATTACCGGTAAACGCCAACTTACCCACAAGGCTATCAGAAACCAGGTTTTTCCCTAGCGTAGCGGCATAAACCTGGTCTCTTTCCCGTTTTATTTAAACCGTATCGGACCTAGGCGCTTTTACCATACACCCGGTAGCAGGCGATAACGCACCCGCTTGGCATAATCGCGGTAACCCTGCAACTTGTCTCGCAGGGTTTGATCTTCCCGCGCGGTGCGGATCACCAACACCATCGTGAGACATAGCACCGGAAGGAAGGCCCATAGGGTATCCAGGAAAAATGGCGTGGCCAGATACGCCAACAGCGCCCCGGCATATCCGGGATGGCGTACCCAGCGGTAGGGGCCGCTCGACACGACCCGGTGACCGCGATCGGCTTGGATGCGTACCATCCCGGAGAAGTACCGGTTTTCGATCAACGCATAGGACCCCAGCCCATATCCGGCCAGGATGACGCTCAAAGCCGCCAATTTTATGGGCAAACTGAACGTGGGGGACCAGTCGAAGCGCGCATCCAATCCGGCCACCAGGGGGATCAACCCGCCGCCCAGCCCGACCAGGGGGGCCAACAACCTATCCCAGGGCTCGGCGTTTTCGTGTCGCGTGAAGCGGGCCCGTTCCGCGAGCAGGTCAGGAGAACGGCGGGCGGCCAGCGCCCGGCTTATCACAAAGCCCAGGATACAGACCAGGGCATAGGTCCAAGCCTCCCACCAGCGCCAGCGCCAGGCGATCAACAGCGGCAGAAAGGGTATAATCACGACAAAAAACACCATTTGAACGATGACGCGGCGTGAGAATGTCTTGCGTTTATTGTTTTTCATCTTTTTTCCCCGCCAACACCCACAACTGTCCCTGGACCCCGGCCGCGCACAACCCCGCCATCTCGCAACTGGCACAGGCCCCGCCGCACGCGCCGCCGACCTGTTTGAGATAGCCCATATGGGTCAGATCCTCCAGCATAATCTCCACCAGCCCCGGCGTCGTATTCAATTCGCGGGCCAGGTCGCCGACCCGGCGCGTGCCGCCAGTTTTCAATAATTCGAGTAATTGATTTAACATGTTTACCCTCTTCTTACTCTCGTTCGTCCTTACGCACGGCCCAGCGGGCCAGTAAACTCGCCACCAGCCCGGTGATGGGCACCGCCAGCACCAATCCCACGCTGCCCACCAACGTCCGCACGATCTCCTCGGCGATGGGCTCCCGGTTGATGCGTTGCCATATCGGCTCCTGGTAGATCGTGAAGACCAACAATAAGGGCATCGAGGCCCCGGCATAGGCCAGGAGCAGCGTGTTGACCATCGCGGCGATGTGATCGCGCCCGATGTTGAGGCTCCGGCGAAACAGCTCCCGCCAGCTCAAGTCGCGGTTGGCGTTGACCAGTTCGAAAACCGCTGACGCCTGCCCCACGCATACGTCGTCCAACACGCCCAACGAGCCGATGATGATCCCGCCCAGCACCAGCCCCCGGAAATTGAGATCCGCCCCGAGCTCCATCACCAGGTAGGCGCTCTCCTCCATCCCCATACCGGTCAGTCGGGTCCAGCCCACGAACAGCCACGCCAACGCGCCCGTGAGGGACAAACTCAGCATCATCCCGATCACGGCGGCGTGGGCCTTGAGATTCCACCCGTAAATCAGGTGAGTGGAAACAGCCAGCAGACCGATCGAACCAACGACGCTGACCCACACCGGATCTCCACCAGCCTTGATCTGGGGCAGGATAAAGGCGAAAACGACCGCCAGACTGACCACCGTGCCCGCCAGCGCCCGTGCGCCGCGCCCTCTCCCGACCAGCACGACCAACATCACGAACAACCCGCCGATCCAGATGAGGGGCGCGGTGCGGATGAAATCGGAGACGTAGACCCGGTCGCTGTTCGGCCCTATGGCCCGCTGCACGTAGATCCGGTCGCCCGGATGGAACAGCCGATCCTGGGTGATCAAATTGATCGTCCCTTCCTCGACCTCGATCTCCTGTCCCTTGAGCGAGCCGCCCTCAATGTGCAACAACAATCGCTGGTAAGGTTGGCTGATCCCCTCGCCCAATTCGACGACGCCTTCTTCCAACACCTCAAGCACGCGCGCTGGCATCGTCTCCGTCTCTCCCATTGCCATGGGTTGATCCGGCGCCAGGGCGCCTGAATCCAGTCTCGGCATCACGACGATGACGAACACCGCCAGGCCGACCATCACCAGCAAGCCGATCAAGAGATACTGCTCTAATCTGCCCATATATGACTCCAAAAACCTCCCTACTCGACGAAGGTCTCCCGACTTAAAATCGCGCCGGGAGACCTTCGTCCGAAAGGAGAGAGTGCGTCAAACTACAAGCCCAACAAATTTCCCAACCAGAATGCGATAACGCCAACGAGTAGGGAGACCACCAAGAGAAACCCCACGCTAAAGGCGGTCCAGCCCCAGGAATCGGTCTCCTGCTTAACGACAGCCACCGTCCCAGCGCAGGGAATAAAGAGCATCTGCACCACCAGGAAAGCCAGGGCCGTGGGTATGGAGAACGTGCTTGCTAGCGTCTCCGCCAGCCCAGCGCCTTCTGCCACGTCGAAGATGACGCCCAACGTAGCAATGACGTTTTCTTTGGCGATAAAACTGGTCAGTAACGCGACCATCAATCGCCAATCAAAACCCATCAATTGACCAACGGGCATCAAAAAGCGGCCGATGGCAGCCAGGTAACTGGTCTCCACGTCGCCGGTCGGCAACATCGATAGCGCCCATACAATGATAGAAATCACCAGGATGATCGTACCGGCTTTCTTGAGGAAGGATAGACTACGCTGCCAGACCAACAGACCGATGGTACGCCAGTTGGGCACGTGGTAAAGGGGCAGCTCCATAATAAAGGCCGCCCGCTGCCCCCGGAAGATGGTCTTGCTGATCAGCACGCCGGAGAGCGCCAACACCATCAAGGCCACCAGTACCAGCCCCCAGGATACCAGGGGAGCCGCCGCGCCAAAGAAGGCCGGCGCCAGGAAAGCGATGACCGTCATTCGAGCGGTACAGGGAACCAGCGGCGCCAAAAGAATGGTCAGCAGTCGAGCGCGCCGAGATTCGATCACGCGGGCGCCCAACACCGCCGGGACATTGCACCCAAAGCCCAGGAAAAGTGGGAGGAAGGATTTACCGTGCAAGCCCATCAGGTGCATGAAGCTGTCCATCACGTAAGCGGCCCGCGCCATATAACCCACGTCCTCCAGTATGCCCATGACGGCGAAGAAAATGAGCAGGATGGGCAGAAACGTGATCATCGCCCCGGCCCCCCCGATGACGCCGTCGGCGATCAGACCGACGAGCCAGGCTGGCGCGCCGGACAAACCGGTCTGCACCAGGTCGGCTGATCCACCCACGACGTAGGTATCGAGAAAATCTTGCAGAGGTGTACCAATGGCGAAGGTCAGCCAGAAGGTCAATCCCATAATGCCTGCCAGGATCAGGAGGCCCCAGAAGGGATGGGTGGCCCAACGGTCAAGGCGTTCCGTCAACCCGATAGGGCCGGTCTTGGGGCGGGTGACGGCGGCGCGCACCATCCGGCCAATCCATTCATAGCGCCCGCCGGCGACAGCTACCAGCGCGTCGTCGTGCTCGCGCAGCACCTCGTGCACCTGTTCCCACTGTTCGTCCTCCAGGCAATCCCGCATCATGCGCGTGATTTCCCGGTCGCCTTCCAAAAGTTTCAAGGCCACCCAATCCTGTGGATATGGTTCCGGCACGCAACCTGCAATCAAGCACTCAATTTCCGCCATCACCTCCTGGTGATCGGCCCGAATTTGCGGCGGTTTGGGTGCGTAGGTTTTCTTACCCTTGACGATTTGATCGACGACTTCCAGGAGGTCCTGCACGCCGACGTTCTTGGTGGCCGTCATCGGCACGACCGGGGCTCCCAACGCTGCCTCCAGCACCTCCGGCTCGATCTTCATCCCCTCCTGCTCAGCCACGTCGATCATATTCAAGCCCACGACCACCGGCGCTGGCAGGGTAATGAGTTCCGCCACCAGGTACAGGCTTCGCTCCAGGATCGCGGCATCGGCCAGGGCCACCACCACGTCGGGTTGCTCCCGGATGATGAACTCCCGCGTGATGACTTCCTCAGCAGAATTGGCGGTCAGGCTATATGTGCCGGGCAGATCGACCAGCCGGTAATCGGTGCCATTGTAAGAAAAGGCCCCATCCTTCCGCTCCACTGTTTTGCCCGGCCAGTTGCCAACGTGCTGGTTGAGACCGGTGAGCAAATTGAAGAGCGTCGACTTGCCCACGTTCGGCTGCCCGGTCAGCGCCACGAGCACCGGGCGAACTTCGGTTGGCCCTTCGGTGCTTGCCTGAGGCGGTGCCAAGAATTCTTGATGTGTAGTCATAACGCTTTACCTACGCACACGAATCTTTCCCGCCTCGCCGCGCCCCAGGGCGACTCGCGCATCTCTCACCCGGGCGATCAAGGGGCCCCGGCCGAAATTCTGTAGCACCGTGACCTCCGCTCCCGGCGTAAAACCCAAGGACGCCATTCGAGATAATATCCCTCGCCCGCCGTTCAATCCTACCACAATCCCTCGCTCGCCGGTCCGCAGCCCGCTCAAGGGGATAACTCCATTATCTGACTCAGACACCGCCTCTTGGTGCGTCTCCGATTTACTTCTCATCGTCGTTTTTTTCCTCCAGATTCCTATTTTTTTCTTGTCTATGACGCCAGCAGCGAGCACAATAGCCACTCATATACAGGTGGGTATTGATAATCCGCCCGCCTTCCCGCCGAATAAATTCTCGCTTGATCTGTTCTACCAAGGGCGCGTCGAACTCCACGACCTTAGCGCAATCCATACACGTGAAATGATAGTGCGGTCCATCACCGACCGATTCGTAATGACAGTGCTCCTCTCCCAGGCGATGCTCCTCGACCAGCCCCATCTCTTTCAAGACCCCTAGGGTACGATAAACGGTTGCCAGGCTGATGTCGGGATCGTGCATTTTCGCCCGTGTGTAGAGCGTCTCGGCGTCCAGGTGTTCGCTGGTGCTTTCCAGCACCTCCAGAACGACCTGACGCTGAGACGTCCATCGTCGGCCGGTGGCCCTGAAAACTTCTTTCAAATCCTCAACCATCTTGTCTTTCCTCATCGTTGCTATTAAGAATGATTCTCATTTTCAAGATCGTATCACACTTTGCCCGTTTTGGCAAGTGATGATCGACACAGAGAAAACGAAACAAATCCAAGGGGGTTTAAACGCACGAGGTTGCCCGCTGCACGGTTTGTTGCACACATCAACCCCAAGCTTCGTTTTCCTTGAGTGCATATTCCACCCCATGCCGACCATCAATTCCGATGGATGGCGACCACTCGTTCCGAGCCATGCCGACCACCCGTTCCAACGGCATGTCGACCACTTTTCCGAGCTCGTCGGAATCGGTGGACGGCATCATTCGGATTCAGCGGACGGCA
>DSAR01000019.1 GCA_011046405.1 Chloroflexota bacterium
ATACACCATGATGACACAAATCCTTTTCATACTCCGCTGGTATGTCACAATCCAGATCTTCGGCCTGGCGGCGCTGCCGCTGAGCCAGGTTTTGTTTCGCCACCTGCCTGATCGCGGCTACACGGCTTCCAAAGCCCTGGGGCTTTTATTGACCGGCTGGGTTTTCTGGATGACGACCTCCCTCGGATGGACGCTTAACACAGCCGGCGCCATCTTGGCGGCTCTGGTCATCGTCGCCGTCGCCGGGTTCGCGCTTTATCAACACACCTATGGCGCAGACAGTCAGCATCCAGATAAATCTGATATCGCCTCCTCAGATACCGTCCGCCCGCCCTGGCGGGTAGTTTTGGTCTCGGAAATTCTCTTCGGGCTGGCTTTTGCCGCCTTGTGCGTCGTGCGCTCCCGGATGCCACGGATTCAGACAGCCGGCGGCGAGAAGTGGATGGAGATCGCCTTCCTGCGGGCGATTCTGCGAGCGGATCGTTTTCCGCCCCACGACCCCTGGCTCTCCGGCTTCGCCATCTCCTACTACTATTTTGGCTACGTGATGACGGCGATGGTGACGCGCTTGTCGGCCGTCCCCCCGTCGATCGCCTTCAACCTGGGGACCGCCGGCCTCTTTGCACTCACCTGCACGGGCGCCTTTGGCCTGGTCTACAACCTGCTGGCGGTCGAGCGGGATGCCGGCCGCGATCTCACCAACCTTGATAAGATTGAGATCAATGAGATCAGCGAGATCGATCAGCATCCAGAGGCGAAACGCGATCGGGAGGAAAGTGCAAGTTCAAGTCACTGGTTCCCCGTGTTGGGCGGGCTATTGGGGCCGCTGCTGGTGACAGTGATGGGAAACCTGGAAGGTTTCCTGGAAATGCTGCACGCGCGCGGGCTCGGTCCAGCGATCTTCTGGCAATGGTTGGACATTCGCAACCTCAATAGCGCACCGCCGCCGTTCGCCGAGGGCACTTGGGTGCCGCAGCGATTTTTCTGGTGGTGGCAAGCCAGCCGCGTCGTCCGCGATTACGCGCCCTGGGGCGCCGCGCAAGAGGTGATCGACGAGTTCCCCGCCTTCAGCTTCATCCTCGGCGACCTGCACCCCCACGTGCTCGCCCTGCCCTTCGTCTTATTGGCCCTGGCCCTGGCCTGGCAGCTTTATCTGTCGGTCGCCCGGCGCGAACAGTGGACGATGCGACCTGATTGGGAGACGGCGTGGCGCTTTCTCGTCTACGCCGTCTGCCTGGGAGGGCTGGGTTTTCTCAATACGTGGGATTTTCCCATCTACCTTTTCGTCGTCGTCGCCGCCTACTTCCTGGCCCTCTTGCAGGCGGCGCCCAGTCGTCAAGCGACGCTTCGCCTTGCTCGATGGACGTTTGGCGTATCCGCCGGATGCCCGTCATCCGCGTTGTCTTTTTGCCTGCTGTGCGCCGCTTTGCTCTTCCTCGCCCTGGGGCTGGTCAGCGTCATTCTTTACCTCCCCTTCTGGATCGGTTTCCAGTCCCAGGCCGGGGGCATCCTGTTGAACGTGTTCAACGCCACGCGGGTCGCCCATTTTGTCGTGATGTTCGGTCCTTTGCTCTTCGTCGTCGTCGCCTTCGTCGTCGACCAGGCCTGGCGGAGCGACGTGCAGTGGCGAGAGACGGCGCGCTGGACAGCGCGCTGTACAGCGTTGGCCATCGCGGGTCTCGTCGGCCTCCTGTCGCTCACCCTCGCCGTCGCCTTGCTGTTGACGTGCTTGGGCGTCATACCGGCCCAGGGGATCGGCACCTACCTGCATGCCTGGCTATACGAACAGCCACTGCCCGGTTTCGAGGCAAGCGCCAACGTGCGCGGACTGATCGCCCGTCGCATCCTTCTACATTTGCTGGCCGCCTGGACCGCCTTCGGGTTGATCGCCTTACTGGTCATGATTTTACGTTCCTTGATCCGGCGCATTGAGACCGGGTGGACGCCAATCCCATCGAAGTCAGATAACGCCCCTAACCTGGACAAGCCAGAACCAAAAAGGGACATCAACGACAAATTCTTGCTCAACGTACAAGGATATCCTGGGTTAAGGCCTAAACCTTCCCGAAGCGCGTCGCCCGTTTTCGCGCTACTGCTCGTAGCGACCGGCGCGCTTCTGGCTTTAAGCGTGGAATACGTCTACCTACGCGATCACTTCGGCACACGAATGAACACCGTCTTCAAGTTCTATTTCCAGGCGTGGGTGACGTGGGGTGTGGTGGCCGGTTATGCGTTGGCGCGCTTCATCCGTTCCGGGCGCCGGTGGATCGTGACGGCAGCTATGCTCCTGGTGGCTGCGGGGCTGATCTATCCCGTCCTGGCTATCCCGACCCGCGCCCGAGAATACGGCGGGCCGCCGACGCTCGACGGCGCAGCTCACCTGGCCAGTTCCAACCCCGATGATTACGCCGCCATCGCGTGGCTCAATCAAAACGTCGAGGGAGCGCCGGTGATCCTGGAAGCGCCCGCCGACGAGCGAAACGCCTACGTGTACGAGGGCCGCGTGTCGGCCCACACCGGTTTACCGACCGTGCTTGGATGGGCCGGGCACGAGCATCAATGGCGTGGAACCTACGACGAACAGACGCGGCGAGCGGAAGATATCGAGATGCTCTACACCAGCCTCGACCCCAACGAGACGTGGGCGCTGCTCGAAAAATATGACGTCCGCTACGTCTACGTCGGGCCGGTGGAACGAGCACGCTATCCGGCTGCCAGCCTGAACAAGTTCAACCAATTGCTGGAACCCGTCTACAACATAGACGCAGTAACGATATACCAGGTGAGATATGATTCATGACACAGCACACACGCACGACGTCTATTCGCCGCAGCGACGCAAACGTAAACGACGCCTGACCGTCGAGACAGCCCTGTGGCTAATCGTCCTGGCGTTGGCCTTGAGTTTGCGGCTCTTTCAACTCGACCGGGCGCCGCTATCGATTCCCGAGGCCCGTGAGGCGACGCTGGCCTGGCGGGCGGCGTCTGGGCAGGGGCTGCCCCAACACGACGATTATAGCCCGCTGCTCTTCACCCTGAACACGGCGACGTTTACGCTGCGGGGCGGGGCGACCGACAGTCTGGCCCGCTGGTGGCCAGCCCTGGCGGGCGCCTTGCTCGCGCTGACACCCGCCCTGCTCCGGGAACACATTGGGCGCGTGGGCGCGTTGGTGACCGGGCTGTACCTGGCCATTTCGCCTGCCTGCCTGGTGGCCTCACGCCAGGTGGATGGCGCCATCTTCGCCGCCCTGGGCGGGATGATCTGTCTGGGAGGACTTTATCGCACGGTCAGTGCGACGCACGCCAGCGACAATCGCTGGCTATACCTTTCGGCCCTGGGGCTGGCCCTGGCCGTGACCGGCAGCTCGCTGCTTTACGGGATCATGTTGCCCCTGGGAATCGCGGTCGGCGGTGGGATGTATTTGCTCGTCGAGAGAGCCGGAGACGAGCAGGACAAGGACCTGGCGGATGCGTTTCATCCACGCAACCTGTACCCACAGATTCGTTCCCATTGGTTGCGTTTCGCGATCGTCGCTTCGGTGCTGGCGTTGGCCTTTTCCACGATGCTGGGAGTTAACCCCGGGGGTCTGGGGGCCACTGGCGGATTGCTGGCCGATTGGCTGGCCGGCTTTCAGGCCAGGGAATCGACTATGCCACCGCTCACACTCCTTCTCATCTACGAACCGGTGGCTTTGCTGTTTGGCCTGGGGGGGATAGGGGTGGTTCTATGGCGCCAGCACCGCTTCGGTATCGTGCTAGGCATGTGGGTCGTTTTCAGCAGCTTCCTGTTGGCCCTGGCGCCCGGGCGAGCGCCATTGGCCATGCTGGGCATCGTGCTGCCTTTATCCTTGCTCGTTGGGATCACCTGCGAACAATTGATCCAGACATTTCTTCGAGAAAGCCATTGGGTGAACGAAGGAATTCACGCGCCCGTGGTAGTGATCCTGTGGATTCACTGCGGCTTGATGTTGGCGCGCTACACTGTCTCTGGAACACTGAGCGATCTGGCCCTGGTCTTGCTCACCGTGGCCCTACAGATCATGCTGGCGGCGATGTTCGCTATCACGATGGATGTCGGCGCGGCCGTGCGGGCGCTCCTGATGGGAACAGGGTTCGTGGCCCTGGGCGTGACGTTCGCCGCCGGATGGGGCGTCGCACACGTCCGGCCTGCGGATCCCCGCGAGCCCTTGCTGCACGCGCCCACCGATCTCGGCATGCATGCCTTGGTAGAGACGTTACGCGAGCGCTCCTGGCGCGAGACCGGGCTTCCCAACACGCTGCCCATTGCTTACCAGGCCAACCTCGATTCACCCCTGGCCTGGTACCTGCGCGCGCTAGATAGCGGCTTCAGCCAGGCCCGCTTGATCGATGATTCAAGAGAACGCGCAGATACCCCGGGCGAGCGTCCGAGCACCGATCGCCTATTTTCCACCATCGTGACGGCAGAGCGAGACCCCAGCGCACTGGCAGAGATTTTGAACTTGCCCTACGATACGCTCGGCGACACTGACGACAGCACCACCCCGATCGTGGGGCAGGATTTCGTTCTACACCGGCGTTGGGATCCAAAAATTGTCGATTGGACTTGGGCGTGGCCGCCACCGGATAGGCTTTATCCCCAGTTTCGGGATTTGGTCAAATGGTGGATGTTCCGCGAGACCGATACGCCGCCGCCAGTGGAAGAGACGCTTGTTTTGTGGGTGCTGGAAGACGCCGTTTGGCTCAGGTAGATCAGGAAAGGTAGTGTAAGGTGCAGGCAACCGGAGGTTGCACGCATTGAGAAGATACAACTTTAGCGCCATACGACTGAAGATAGCAGGAGGAGTAGGTGTGAAACAGACAGCTAAAATGAGGATGCTAGATAGACCATTGACTGAATTGACACACTGGGATTGGGAGAAAACGCTGTATGCGGTGCTCATCATCGTCGCATTGACGAGCAGATTGTGGGGCCTGGGTGACCGGGTTCAGAGCCACGACGAGAGCATTCATACCAAGTATTCGTGGAATCTATACGCCGGGCACGGCTTCCAACATGATCCGTTGATGCACGGGCCATACCTGTTCCACGTCACGGCGCTCTCCTATTTCTTCTTCGGCGACAATGATTTTTCAGCCCGGATACCGGTCGCACTGATGGGCGTGGCCATCGTGGCGTTTCCCTGGCTGCTGCGGCGTTGGCTGGGACGCTTTGGCGCGTTGGCGACCGCCCTCTTCCTGTTGATCTCGCCATCTATCGCCTACTATTCCCGCTACATCCGGCACGATATCCCCATCATCCTGTGGTCGCTCATCATCATCTGGGCCATCTTCGCCTACCTGCGAGACGGACGGGAACGATGGCTCTACCTGATGGCAGCCGGCGTCTCCCTGGGATTCGCCACCAAGGAGGTCGCCTTCATCTACAACGCCATTTTCGGCTTCTTCCTGATCGGGTTATTCGTCGTGCAGGCTATGGAACGGCGTTGGTCCAACGAGAATCTGAAGTTGGCCGTGCAAATCGCCCTGGTGACTGCTGTGATCGGCCTTGTAATCGTAGTGATCGTAGAACTCAGCCTTTTGATCAAGCCGAATGACCAGTCGACTTTGGGTTGGTTGACCATCTTGGGCGGCCTACTGACCGGATTGGGATTGTTGGGAGCCCTGGGACTGGTGCTGATAGGGACGTGGTCGACCTGGCGCGAATACCGCTCGTTCGACCTGACCATCCTCTTAGGAACATTGTGTTTGCCCTTCCTCTCTCCGCTGCCGATCGCGGTAATCGGTTTGGATCCGCTGCACTACAAAGCGCCGATCGTCTATGCCTCAGCTGCCATTATCGGCACCGTGATACTGATATCGGCCGCGGTGGGACTGCTCTGGAACTGGCGGCGCTGGTCCGTCGCGGCGGCGATTCATTACGCCATCTTCGCGGTGTTGTTCACCACCGTTTTCACCAATGGTTTCGGGCTTGCCAGCGGTATGGTCGGATCATTAGGTTACTGGTTGGCCCAGCACGAGGTCCAGCGAGGAAGTCAACCCGAATACTACTACGTGGTCATGGTTTTCTTTTACGAATATCTGCCCGCGTTGTTGACACTCGTCACTGGCGGCTACCTGGCCTATTCATCAGGCAAACGGTTTCTTCTCGGCCTCGGGACACCCCCGTCTGATGATTCAGCCATCGAGAAATCTACAGACGACAACGTTGAGAATATGGAGAACAAAAGCGCCGCCCCCGTCCCAACTGCCTTTCTCGCGTTTCTGTTTTGGTGGATCATCACCGCCTGGGGAGGCTATTCCTACGCTGGCGAGCGCATGCCCTGGCTGACGGTCCACATCGCGCTGCCTATGATCCTGCTATCCGGCTGGTTGGTGGGACGATTGATCGAGCAAATCGACTGGCGGCGGGTGATCGAGCGGCGAGTCTGGCTCGTGGCGCTACTGGCGCCCCCGTTCGTGGCGGCGTTGGCAGCGTTCCTCGCCACGATCCGTTCTGGCATCTTCCAGGGATATGAGCTGGCGCAGTTGAACAACACCTTGCGCTTCATCGGCGGGCTCCTGGGCGTGCTGGGATTCGGCGGCGGGCTGCTTTACCTGATCTACCGCAGCGGGCGCACGGCGACGCGCGTTTTGTTGCTCGTGGCCCTATCGCTGCCGGTTTTCCTCACGATGCGCACCGCCTGGCGCTTCTGCTTCGTCACCCACGATTATCCGACTGAGTTCCTGGTCTACGCCCACGCCGCCCCGGCCGTACACGATACGATGGATCGCATTCGCGAGATATCCCGCCGCGTCACAGGCGTGCCCGAACTCATCCAGGTGGCCTATGGTTCCGACGGATCGACCCTTTGGTATTGGCAATTGCGCAACTTCCCCAACGCCATTTTCTACGGCGAAACCCCCTCGCGAGATCAGATGGAAGCCCCCATCGTCATCGCCGGGCGCAATCAGTGGGACGCGGTCGCCCCTTACATGGACCGGGGGTACGTGGTCGACACCTACACCTACCTCTGGTGGCCAATGGAGGACTACCGAAATCTCGAATGGTTGCGCCCCATACTGACCGATTCGAACGTGCGGGCGGCTCTATGGGACATCTGGTACGATCGGGACTATCGACGTTACGATCAATTAGCCGGCAAGACACATAATCTGGATCAATGGCCACTGCGCAGCGACTACCGGCTCTACATCCGCCGCGACCTAGCGGGCGAGATATGGGATCTGGGAATGACCCAACTGACGGGTGCTGAGGCCATTGGCCCGATCGATCCCTACGAACAGGGCTGGCGAGAGATCGCCGCCCGACACGTGTTTGGCGGGCAGGGATCTGAGCCGGGATGGTTCCAGGCACCGCGCGACGTCAGCATCGGCCCCGATGGGGCGGTGTACGTCGTCGATGGGCTCAACCACCGCGTTCAGAAGTTCACGCCTGAAGGGGACTTTCTCACCGCCTGGGGCGTCTATTCCACACTGGAGATGGAGTCTGGACGGGCTCAGGGCTTTAACGACCCCTGGGGGATTGCCGTCGGCGAGGAGGCCGTCTACGTCGCCGACACCTGGAACCATCGCATTCAGAAAATGGATCTGGAGGGCAACCTACTCCGCGTGTGGGGCCAGTTTGGAGAATATCAGACGCTTGGACACAGCGCCTTTTATGGACCGCGAGGCGTGACTTTGGGACCAGACGGGCTAGTCTACGTGACCGATACCGGCAACAAGCGGGTGCAAGTCTTCGAAACGGATGGAACGTTCGCCTTCCAGTGGGGCGGATCCGGCGTCGTGGAGGGTTACCTGGACGAGCCAGTGGGCATCGCCTTCGACCCGGAGCAACAGGAAATCTACGTGGCCGATACGTGGAACCGGCGCGTGCAAGTCTTCCAACCGGATGGCGCCTTTATTCGCCAATGGCCCATCGTTGGGTGGGACGCCGGCCTGGGCGACGAAAAGCCCTACCTGGCGCTCGATGGTCAGGGACACGTCTACGTCACCGATCCCGGTCATTATCGGGTCTTGGTCTTCGACCGGATGGGCAATTATCTGCTATCTTTCGGGCGCTATGGGATGGATGATCGTTCGTTTGCCCTGCCCACGGGCATCGCAGTGACCGATGATGGCGTCATCTACGTCGCCGACACCCACGGCAATCGGATTCTTGTATTCGACCCACTCAATTTTACGGGCGCGGGAGTACGGTCGGAGTCGGAATAGTCGAGGCGCTTGAGGTAGGGAGTTGAGAACTGAGAATTGAGAATTGAGAATTGAGAGTTGAGAATTGAGAATTGAGAGTTGAGAATTGAGAATTGAGAGTTGAGAATTGAGAATTGAGAGTTGAGAATTGAGAACTGAGAACTGAGAATTGAGAGTTGAGAATTGAGAATTGAGAATTGAGAGTTGAGAATTGAGAATTGAGAGTTGAGAACTGGGATGGAGAGACCCCCCTGACGAATGAAAGCCCGAATGCGGCCTATCCCTGGCCCTTTTTCGCGGCGGTGGCGGCGACGGGTCTGCTTTTCTTCAGCTTTCACGGGCTTTTCTCCGTCCTGCCGCTGTATATAATCGATCTGGGCGGCGCGTCGGTGGACACCGGTATAGCGACGTGGGTTTTCGCGCTGGCAGCGCTGCTGGTCCGCCCGCCGGCCGGGCTGCTGGCCGATCGCTGGGGGCGCAAGCCGGCGCTCGTCCTGGGCGCGCTTTTGTTCGGCGGCGCGCCATTGCTCTACGGCCTCGTCACCAACGTGTCGGGATTGCTGCTCGTGCGGGCCATCCACGGGATGGGACTGGCGCTTTTCAGCACCAGCTACCAGGCCTTCGTCGCCGATTGGCTGCCCGTGGCGCGCTACGGTGAGGGGTTCGGGATCGCGAACGCCGCGTCGACGGTGACGATGACGGTGGCCCCCTTGTTTGGCGAGGTGCTGGAGAGCCGGGCGGGATGGCAATCTCTGTTCATCGTGCTCGGCGGCATAGGAGCCGCAGGGCTGGCGATCACCCTGACGCTGCCCCGACGCAAGTACCAAAATGGCAAAGGCGATAGAGACGATGCAGCAACGACCGGTTCTGGCTTGAGGCGGTTGCTGGATCGCCGGGTGGTCCGTCTCGGCGCGCTGGGGATGATGGTGTTGGGGGTGCCTTTCGGCGCGTTCATCACGTTTTTGCCCTTACTGGCCGAGGCGCGGGCCATCGCAGGCACCGGATGGGCCTTTATGGGCTACGCGCTCGCGTCATCTCTGGCGCAACCGGCGATGGGGCGGGCCATCGACCGCTGGGGCGCCCGGCGGACTGTGTTGGTGGGAATCACACTGATCAGCCTCTCGGCTGTGGGGCTGGCCTACGCGGCCAACGTGACCATGCTGCTAACCTTGGCAGTCCTTTTTGGCGTCGGCCATGGCGCAGCCCGCGTCAGTTTCGACACCCGTGTGCAGCGCAACGTCGATACGGATTCGCGAGGAAGCGCATCGGCCATCCTATACACTGCCTTCGATTTGATGGTTGGCCTGGGATCATGGGGCCTGGGCGCGCTGGCCGGCGCGATGGGGTACAGGGTCATGTATGGCGCCGTGGCTGCCATTGTGCTGGTGGGGCTCGCAATCGGGGCGATGATGGGGGTAAAACGTAAGGCGTAAAACGTAAAAGGCCAACGTCTTACGTTTTAACATTTCCACGGTTGCCAGTTCTTTCCTCGATATCTACTTTAAGCAAACTCGCTCCTGCACCGAATGATCTCCGTCTGTGTGGCGACCCAATCCATCCGCTGGTCGTGCTCGCCGCAGGGCAGGACGTCGACCAGGCATTCGTCGTAGGTGATGCCCACCCGTCCGGCTGTCGTCTGGGGCAAGAAACGGTCGTAATACCCACCCCCAAAGCCCAAGCGTCCTCCCTGGCGGTCGAAGGCTACCCCCGGCACCAGCACCAGGTCTAGCCGTTGGGGGGGGATGACCGGCAAGTCAGGCGCCGGCTCCAGCATGCCAAAACGATGTCGAATGAGCCGGTCGGGATCGTAAGGATGGAGCAGCATCTGGTTCCCGGCGACGATACGCGGCACGACCCATTCGATGTCCGACAGCAGTTCGAACAATAGGCCCAGATCCAGCTCGTTGCGAAAGGCCAGGTAGGTGAGCACGGTCTGGGCCTGTCGCAGCGAGGGCCACTTGGCCAGTTGCCGGCAGAGCGCGGCCGAGGCCGTGGCGACGTCCTCTTCAGGAAGACATTCCCGGAGATTGCAGAAATCCTGTCGGAGTGCTTGCTTGTGCATACTGCTTTCCTCGGTCGTCCTCAACGCAGGGGCAGGCGCCGGCCGGTAGCCGTACGCTGGGCGTGGCCGAAGTCGCGCAGCCCGTCCAGTTCCTCCACCTCGAAGACGGGGCCGTCCTGGCAGACCAGCAGCCCATCCAGGGCGCATTGCCCACAAATCCCGAAGCCACACTTCATGTACCGTTCCACGCTCAACTGGCCCGGCACGTCGTGCTCGCGGCACAGACGGTGCAGCGCGACCAGCATCGGTTCCGGACCGCAGGCGTAGATGGCGGCGGTCTGAAGCTGTTCCAGTGCTATTTTCTGCCAGACGACATCCGTGATGAGCCCCCGGTGGCTGTGGGTGCCGTCGTCGGTGGCCAGGATGAGAGCGGACAAACGACGTCCGTCGACATCCAGCGCGCGGAATTTCTCGACGTAAGGCAGGGCGTCCTCGGTGCGGGCGCCGATGGCGACCGTGGTCGGCACACCTTTCTCGACGGCTCGCCGGGCCAGGAAGTACATCGGCCCCACGCCACAGCCCCCGGCGATCAGAATGGCCGGCCTATCTTTGTGTAACGAGAATCCGCGCCCATAAGGCCCTCGCCACCCCACTTTATCACCCACCTTGCGCTGGTGCAGCACCGTGCTGAAAGGCCCCACCCGGGCGACAGTGACGGTGAGCGGAGCGGGGGAGGCGATGGACATGGGCTTTTCGTCCACGTCGGGCAGCCACAGCATGATGAATTGTCCGGGAGTCGCTTCGGGCAACTCAGCATCCAGCACGAAGGTGCGGATGGTGCGGGTTTCTTGTTGGATGTCTTTTATCTTTACAGTTTGTGGTAGATTCAACATTTGCCCCTTTTACAGGATCATCGGCTCGCGGTAGATACCGAAGACCTCGCGGAAGACGTCCATCATCTCTTGCAGGGTGGCATAGGCACGCACGGCGTCGAGGATGTAGGGCATGGTGTTCTCGGTCCCTTGCGCGGCGATACGGAGCCGGTCGAGGGCCTGGCCCACGGCCCCGTTATCCCGCTCGGCCCGCACCTGCTCCAGGCGGGCGATCTGTCTCTCGTATCCCTGGGGGTCTATCTTCAGCAGGGGGATTTCCACCGGTTCGTCGGATGCGAACTCGTTGACGCCGACGACGATGCGCCGGCGCTCGTCAATCTCCCGCTGGTACTGGTAGGCCGCGTCGGCGATCTCCTGCTGGAAGAAGCCGGTCTCGATGGCGAGAATCACGCCGCCCAGGGCCTCGATCTGCTCGAAGTAATCGTAGACTTGCTGTTCCATCCGGTCGGTCAGCGCCTCGATGGCGTAAGAGCCGCCCAGTGGATCGATCGTGTTGGTCACGCCCGATTCGTGGGCGATGATCTGCTGGGTGCGCAAGGCGATGGTGACGGCTCGCTCGCTTGGGAGGGCCAGGGCCTCGTCGAGGCTGTTGGTGTGCAGCGATTGGGTCCCGCCGAGCACGGCCGCCAGGGCCTGGATGGCGACGCGCACCACGTTGATCTCCGGCTGTTGGGCGGTGAGGGAGCAACCGGCCGTCTGGGTGTGGAAACGCATCCACCAGGAGCGGGGATTCTCGGCCCCGAAGGTCTCGCGCATCTCCCGGGCCCAGATGCGGCGGGAGGCACGGAACTTGGCGATCTCTTCCAGGAAATCATTGTGGCAATTGAAGAAGTAGGACAGCCGGGGCGCGAAGGCGTCCACGTCCAGCCCACGTTCCAGCGCCCAGCGGACGTATTCCAGCCCGTCGGCCAGCGTGAAAGCCAGTTCCTGGGCCGCCGTCGAACCGGCCTCCCGAATGTGATAGCCGGAGATGGAGATGGTGTTCCACCGGGGCAGGTGCTGCGTCCCGAATTCAACAGTATCGGTCACCAGTCGCATTGAGGGATTGGGCGGAAAGATGTATTCCTTCTGGGCGATGTATTCTTTGAGGATGTCGTTCTGGATCGTGCCGCCGAGCTCGTGCATCGGCACGCCCTGTTTTTCGGCCGCGACGATATACATGGCCCAGACAATGACCGCCGGGGAGTTGATGGTCATCGAAGTGGTCACTTTGTCCAGCGGGATGCCGTCGAAAAGCCTCTCCATATCCCGCAGGGAGGCGATGGCGACGCCACACTTGCCGAACTCTCCTTCCGCCTCGGGGGCGTCGGTGTCGTACCCCATCAGAGTGGGCATGTCGAAGGCGACCGATAGGCCGGTCTGCCCCTGTTCCAGCAGGTACTTGAAGCGGGCGTTCGTCTCCTCGGCGGTGCCAAAACCGGCGAACATACGCATCGTCCACAATCGTCCCCGGTGCATCGTGGGATGGACGCCCCGGGTGAAGGGATACTCGCCGGGGAATCCCAACGCATCCAGATAATCCTCATCGGCGACGCCGTCCAATGGCGTGTAAAGCCGTTCGACAGGCTCTCCCGAGGTGGTGATGAATTCGCCATCCGCTCGTTCGGGATAACGGTCGAGGGTATCCTTGAGAGTCTTCTCCTCCCAACGATTCAGTGCTTGGCGGATATCTTCCTGTGTCATATGAGTTTCCTCCTGGGTTGCTAGGTTGGTATATTGGTAGACTGGTAGACTGGTAGACTGGTAGACTGGTAGATTGGTATATTGGTATATTGGTAGACTGGTATATTGGTGGGTTGGGCGGACATGCTTATTTGTCAATTTGTCATTTTATCATGGCTCTGAGGTACGCATTAAAATTTTTACGCAAATTGTGCCAAACTTCGTTATTCATTCGTCATTTGCCAGACGATACCTTGCCCTTGCGGGCCCAGGACCCATTGGGCAAATTGGCGGGCCTCACCGGTCGGTTCTGCCACCGATGCCAGGTAAAGCCAGCGGGAGAGAGGGTAGAGCCCTTCGGTGATGGCCTCGGGTGTGGGCGATACGCCTTCGACTGACAACACGATCACCTGCTCTGCCAGCGCTTCGGTGAGATGGAGCGTGGAGATGTAACCCAGCGCCCCGGGCGTATGGGTCACGTAGGCGATGACAGCCTCGTTAGAGGGCATCACCACGGCGGTCTGGGTGACGGCCCACGCGCCGCCACTGCCACCCAGCACGATCCGCTCGAAAGCGGTCCGCGTGCCAGAGCCATGCTCACGACTGACAATGGTCAATATCTTGCCATGCCATTCCTGTACGTGACCGCGGTAAATGTCCTGCAAGTGAATGAGGCCGGTTTCGGCAAAAGGAAGGTCTGAATGAGCGATGATGGCGATGCCGTCCCGGGTGAATGGTTGGGACCATATCGGCTCTATGCCCGGCTTATTCTGGAGCCACGATAACAGGCCCAGATCCGCTTCGCCAGAACGCAGGACTTGTTCAGCCGTGGCAGCGTTGAATACGTCAATCTCGACCGTGACCCAGGGATACGTCTCCTCGTAGACGGCGGCGAGCGTCTCGGCCAACGGCCCACAGGTATCGGCGGCGACCAGGCGCAAGGTGACAGGCTCGCGGGTGACGACGAGGGGTTGGGGGCCACAGGCGACCAGGATGCAGATCGTGAGCAGTAGGAAGCAGGTAGCAGGTAGCAGGTAGTTAGGTAGCAGGTAGTTAGGTAGCAGGTAGTTAGGTAGCAGGCAGTTATGGCGATTTCGGAGGTGTTGGTGGTTCATACCTTAATTATACCGCGCATCACGGGGTATCACAACCTGCTTTTGACTGGTGTTCTCAGTGAGACGATTCCCAACTCATGCCGCCGAGCAGACCGATGGTTTTCATACGTTTTCCTCCTCTCTCTTGAAAATCCGGCATACCGCTTCGAAAAATCGTTCGGGCCTGGGTTCTGGCCCAGTACCCAGATTGCGATGGACGCCGTTGGCTGTCCATTCACCCAGCACCGTCCGGGTCACGTTTTCTTTCAAATCCCAGCTATATTCCAGGGTGAGGTAGCGGGTGGCCGTTTTGTGACGCCCGTTCCCCTCCCCGCCGGATGGATAGTAGACCAGGGCGCTAAAGTAGGCCTCGGGCATGCCTTCAGGTGGAGGAAATGTGATGAGATGAACGGGTGTTCCGTCACCCAATTCTTCCACGTGGTATGCCAGTCCGACACTGAACATGCGCTCTGCACGCTCCTCGATCTCGTGTTCGCCGAGGCGTTTCCACAGAAAGTGCAAGAATTGGACGCCATCCTGGCCGAGGTTATGGAGGAAGCGCTCTGGATCGTTGTGGAAGATGGCCGGTAGCAGTTTATGGGCGAACAGGTAGTGATGCTGTCTAGCTCTTTTCATTGATCTTCTCCTGAACCTGGGCGCCAGCCTACGCGCCTCGAGCTAGCGCCACGAGCAGGCACGCCAAGCCAACGGCTGTACAGTAAATGGCAAAGGGATAGAGTCGGTGTTGTTGCAGGTAACGCAGCAAGAAATGGATACAGCCAAGGCCGACGAGGGCGGCCGCTACGAATCCGACGAGCAGTGCGGGGGCTTGGGCAGCCAATCCTCCCATCTGGATGAGATCGACGACCTTGAGCAATCCAGCGCCGAGGATGATGGGGGTCGCCAGGAGGAAACTGAAGCGGGCGGCCGTCTCCCGTTTTAACTGTCGCCCCAGCCCGGCGGCGATGGTGGCGCCAGAGCGGGATATGCCGGGGAAGATCGCCAGAGTCTGGGCGCACCCTATCAACAGGGCGTCGATCCCATTCAATAGCTCGAGTTCCCGTTCTCTTCGCCCCAGGCGCTCGCTGATCGTGAGCAGCGCGGCCGTCCCCAGGAGAAAGATAGCTGCCGCAACAGGACGGGCAAACATGGCCTCGAAAAAATCGTCCAGCGCGTAACCGATCACCGCCGCTGGGATAGTGCCCAGGATAATAAACAAGAGCAAACGCACATTGAGCGGCAGCCTGTCCCATTCGCCAGGCTTAAAAACGTCCTTTATCCGCCTCAACATCTGGGGAACGGCCAATACAAGATCGACCCAATCGCGCCAAAAGTACGCGATGACGGCCACAGCCGTGCCCCAGTGAACGACCGCGTTGAAGGCCAGGCCTGGATCCGGCCAATTCAGGAGCCAGGGGACGAGCACCAGATGGCCTGAACTGCTGACCGGTAAGAACTCAGTCGCGCCTTGAATAATGCCGAGCAAGAGAGCTTGTATCACGTTCATTGTACACCTCGTAGATTGCTAGATTGGCGAGCTTTCCAGAAACCATCAACAAAACATCAGGGAGACCCCAGCGGCTCTCTCTCATATACGACGTACAATAGCTGATCGCCGGCCGTGGCATACACGCGCCTCACACGGCCTCCAGCATACTGGGTCTGAACATCTTCCAACTCCCCCATCCGTTGTGGGTGGAAGACGAAAATCGCCCCACGGGTGAGGTTCGGCGTGGGAACCTCGCCATCATGGAGAGGGGGAACGTTGACGCCCTCAACGCCTCGGGCCATGAAACGCAGCGTCCCAAAATCCCAATGGATAAAAGGAGGCCCGTGAAAATAGACCACGCCTGGGTAGGGGCCCGGGTAGGGGCCCGGGTAGGGGCCTGCGTCCCAACGCATCAGGTCGCGTGCCAACTCGGTCGCCATCTCGGCTGTCGGGTTACCATAGACTCGCGTGGGAGTGTAGACGAAGAAATAATAGCATAGATTGATCCCGGCGACAAGCAACAGCAATAGCATCGCCACACGTTGCCATAAGACAGCGCTGCTGTGGATAAAACGCTTGCCCAGATCCATCAAGCCGCTCAATCCCAAACCAACAAAAAGAGCCACTGCGGGTGCAGCGATGACCATCCGTTGGCTGCTGGGAGGATTCTCCGTCATCACCCACCCCAATATCAGCGCCAGCCCAAACCACCACAACAACAGGCCATTGGACGGCCAATGATGATGTCCCACCACCCACACCAATCCAAAGACGAACAGGATAGCGCTGACAAAGTCGAGCAGAGGAATGCCGGGCCTATACCAGAACGTGGGGTCCGGGGTATAGTTGAAGGCGGAGATGGATTTCCAGAACTGCTGCCAGAGCAATCGAACGGCGCTGTGACCGGTGATCTCCTGCGTCCGCGCCAGCCAACCTGAGGCGAAGATGCTGACCCGGTTGAATCCCTCGGAAAACGTACTGGGATGATCGACGTAATAGAGCAACAGCGGCGCGGCGACCACCAACGCCACGCCCGCCCAGATCAACAGGAAGTGCTTGTGTCGCGCCAAGAAACGGAAGTCGAGCACGGAGCGCCAGGCTACGTAACCGGCGATAATCACACCGAGCAAACGGGCGCCGAAATAGCCATACCATCCCAATCCCGTGACCGCCCCCGCCAGCGCGAAATAGATCGTCTGCCGCGCCCGCAACCCCCTCACCAGCAGGTACAGGGCCAGCGTGACAAACAGGCTATCGGCGATGTTGTTGACCGCCAACCGGCTGAAGTGGATATGGTAATGTCCCAGGGCCAGGGCTATCGCCGAAAACCAGGCGACCCGCGATCCCCACAGTTCCCGGGCCAGCATAAAAGTGGTCAACACCGCCGCCGTGCCCAACAAGGCCGAAAGGGTGCGTAAACCAGCTACGGTCTCTCCAAATATACGCATGCTCACGCCCCACGCCAGAAAAGACATGCTCGGAAAAGCAAACCAGCGGCTGGCGAACGGATTGGCGATCCGTCCATCCAACATCGCCAGGGCCTCCATACCCCACGTGCCTTCGTCGCCTCCTAGGTTGGCCGGGATATGCTCCAAGTCGCCAACCCGGACCAACAACGCCAACAATAACAACGCCGTCAATCCGACAAGTTCTCGCCGGTGGGTGCGGAAGAAGTTCGAGCAACGCGCTCTGATTTCCTCAGACGATGGGAACGAGGAGACGAAAGCGAGTAAAAGCCAAGCAACGCCGAAGAGCCACATCCACAACAGCCCGCCAAAATCGGCCGAGGGATTGCGCTGCCTGGCCCCCCAACCGGCCATCAACGAGAAAGTAATCCCGCCGATCAAGGCCAACAGTTGAGCCGGCCGCTCATAGGCCCAGGTGCGCACCCAAGAGACCCACCACCAATCGCGACGTGCGCCCCGCCCCAGCGATACCTGACGCAAGAGCAGTCCAAACGCAACGATAGCCAAACACCAGAGAAACAGGCCATCACGCCAAAAAGTGGGCCGGTAGGAAAAAAAGAACTGCCCCAACAATGCCAACAATATCCCCAAGACCAAAAGGGCGGCTGACGTCAATCCAGCGGGAGCGCGCTTTTCAGATGAAGGGCGATCTCTTTTAGTCTCCATGATTCCCTCACGATCCGAGTTTTCGGGCGACAAAGAACAGGCAAGCCCCGGCGGATACACTACATCCGGCGGATACACTACATCCGACGGACACCGATATCTTCTCTACCTCCGTCTCGTAGAGCGGACGCATCAAGCGTTCGGTCAAGCAAAGATTGGCCCGCGAGGGCCAGAGAATCCATCGCCCGGTCAACTTTTTGCTGACCAGGGCGGGCAATCCAAGGTAATGGCCCCACTCCAGGGCGATCATCGCTCGTTGGCCAAAATAGGGCCACCAGCGCTCCAGAGCCAGGCCCACGTCGGTCAAGCGTCGTTCCCAGACCTGGACGCCGTCACAATGATAATGCCGCGCGATGCGGTTGAAAAAACGACGATACGCCGCAGCTATAGAGACCAACCCAACCCGGTCAAGCGCCTGCCCGATGGACAGCATCGACAGAAAATCGGGGCCAGGGACGCAGAAATAGAAGACCCCACCCGGCTTCAACACACGGGCTGTCTCAGCCAAGACCGGCGATAATCGGGGGATGTGTTCCAACACCGAATTGCTGATGACGGTCGCGAAATAATGGTCAGGATAGGGCATGCGCGCCCCCTCGGCCTGGGCCAATGTATGGTAGGCGTCCCGCCCACGGGCCTCGGTCAGCGGCGCCCACCAGGGATCGAAACCAGCATCCAACGGCTCATCAAAGGTGACCGAAGCGAAATGACCGTCCCCGCAGCCCAGGTCGAGCGCCGGGCGGTCCAAGGGCAATGCAGGGGCAACAGA
>DSAR01000256.1 GCA_011046405.1 Chloroflexota bacterium
GCGCGCTAGATAGCGCGCTATCTAGCGGCTTTAGTGCGCTTTTAAGGGCGCTGAAGCGCCTACTACGAACAAGCCCCCGGTTTATTGAGAAGATACCAACTTTTGCAGTAACTACTCAGGGCCAGCCCCTTGCTGTGATGGAGAACGGGCGCTAGGCTGAGCAGTTACCTTTTGCAAACCAGCAGTTTTGACATGCTGAATATGAATGGTGAAGCGATTAAGGAGGCGAATGATGTTACGTGGCAAGGGATTGTGGGTATATCGAGAAGGAGAGTTGGACCTGGCGCTCCAAATTGCCCCCCGGATTGGCGCCACTCATATTTTGTGCAAGGTGGGACAAGGTTCGACCTACTATTCGGGCGTGCGGTCGATGGCCCAGCAGATCACCGCAGCGGGATTGACGCCTATGGGGTGGATGTGGTTACTCCTGGACGATCCCCAGGCGGAGGCCCAGGTCGCGGTACGCGCGTTCCAGGATGGTTTCAGGGGATTTGTGTTCGACACGGAGGCCGATCAGTGTAGAAAACGATTTGATCGAGCGGTGCGCTTGGGCGAGTATATCCAAGTCGCAGGATTGGATCTGGATAAAATTTACAATTGCTCATTTCCCAACATCTCACACCACCGAGATTTGCCCTACGATCAGATGAACGAATACTGTAAAGGCGGGCTGATGTCGATGTCTTATGGCACGTTCTTCGCCCCAGGCGATCCCCGCCCGCCGGAACAGCAAGCGCGGATCGTGATCGACGAGTGGACCTATGGCCACTACGTTTACTGGAGCCAGCGCTGGGGGTACAGCCCGCCGTTGTACCCTGTCCTGGCCCCCTATCGCGACGAGTATGGGCAATCTCGTATGGGACGGGCGGAATTTCAGATCTGGCTCGACCGGTTGGAGAAACACAATCCCTCTTTCATCAGCATCTTTCGCGCCGGCGTGATCAACTCGGCGCTTTTCCCCCTCATCCGCAACTTTGCCCTGGGCGATGTGTCGGCACCGATCGTGACCGACGCTCACGTGCAGGTCGTGAGCCCGATGCTCGGCTATCTCAACGTGCGCCCGCAGCCCTCCACTGCGCTGCCGCCTATTGCGCGAGTCAACGATGGGGTCACGTTGACCGCTCTGGAACCGGAAGCGGATGTCCAGGCCAAGGTGGGGCAGCCTGGTCAATGGCTCAAAATCCGCACACCGGCCAGGACCCAGGGATACGTAGCGGCCTGGTATCTGCGATTGATCGACGGGGCGCCAAAGATTGGCATACAGGTGCAAGTCGTCAGCCCGGAAGTGGGCTATTTGAACATCCGTCCCACACCCGGGACCCAACGACCGCCCCTCACACGGGTGGATCATGGGGCGGTGATGGACTCGTTGGAACCGGAGGAAGTCACGCGCACCAAGCTGGGCCAACAACATCACTGGTTGTACGTGCGAACGCCAGAGGGCATTGAGGGATATGCTTACGCCTGGTACCTGGGCCTGCACACTGAAACGGCGACCGGTGAAGCGATCGCCTACGTGACGGTTCAAAGTCACATCGGCCTGAACGTACGACAGGGGCCAGGGACCAACACACCGGTCATCTGGCGCGTGGGCGACAAGACGGTCCTGGAGGTGCGAGAGAACCCCCATCAGGTGGAGAAAAAGCTGGGCAAAGATGCGTGGGTCAAAGTGCGCACGCCCAGCCATCGCGAAGGATACGTCAGCGGCGTCTACCTGAGGGCCAAGCGCCTGGCCGACAAGCGCCAGCCGGTGGGAGCCACTGCGTTGCCCAAGGGGGAAAGCGCGTGGCTGTTCGGCATCCACGGTGCGACGGCCGACGGGACCGGCGATTTCCGCCATCTCTTCCAGGGAACGGGCAAGACCGGCTGGGTGCTCTTCACGCAGACAGTGGGCACAGACCCGTTCCACGGCAGCGGACACGACGTGAGCAAGTGGTCAGATAGCGGGTTCGGCGTCATCATCCGGCTCAACCACGCCTACGAACCGGCGGGCACGTTGCCCGTGCGCAGCGAGTATCACAATTTCGCCCGCGCTTGTGCTCGTTACGTACAAAACTCGAAAGGCTGTCACATCTGGGTGATCGCCAACGAGCAAAACAACGTCCGCGAACATCCCGGCGGGGCGGTCAATCCCGTGGAACACATCACGCCACAGATGTACGCCGAGGCTTTCAACCTGACCTGGCGGCAAATCAAGGCGGTGCAACCCAACGCCATCGTGGTTCCCGGAGCCGTCGATCCCTACAACACCTACCCGTGGGCCAGGATGGGGGGCAAACGGTACCGTCCGCTGGACTACTTCAAGGAGATGTTGGATCACATCGTGGAGTTGGACGGTATTTCGCTGCACACCTACACCCATTGGATGGACGTTGACCTGATCACCAAACCGACCATCTTCCAGGACGAATTCCTCAAGCCGGGGACCGTCCACGAACATTATTACGATTTCCAGGCCTATCGACCCTTCGCCGAGGTGATCCCAGATAAATGGCGCGACAAGCCAATCTACATCACCGAGAGCAATCACTGGCTGGCGTTGGAACATCAACCACAGAACCCCCATCAAGAACAGCAAGTTGGCTGGGTGAACAAGGATAAGGGCTGGGTCGAGGCGGCATATCGGGAGATCAATCAATGGAATCAGCGGCCCCACGCCCAGCAGATCCACTGTCTTCTGCTCTATCGTTGGACTGGCGACGCGTGGGCCATCGAACACAAAGGAGAGATACACAAAGATCTCCGGGATGCGTTGAGGCACGATTTTCGCTGGCGGCGTTAGCGCTCGATCATCTGATTTTGATCGATAAAAGGTGCAGAAATCCTTCGTTCTCTGCCTGGTCGAAGGATGCGGCGGCTATTTCGTGGCCCCGTCCGATGGTCGCCAGTTGGTACATCAACAAGAGGCTGACGTGGAGATTGTCGCTGAATTCGATCAGATCTTCTAGCACGTCGACGTTGTGTGCCATCGCCGTGACGTTGATCTGGAGCAGGATGCCAGCCTTTTGTAAGGCCTGAATGCCCGCCATCGCCCGTTGGAAAGCGTCGGGCGTATTGCGGATGCGGTTGTGTGTCTCGGCGCTCGGGCCATCCAATCCGACCGCCGCCCCCACGACGCCGACCTGGCGCAAGCGTCGCGCCGTCGCTTCGTCGATCAGCGTGGCGTTGGTAGCGAGCAGGTTGACGAATCCGAGTTTGTGGGAGTAGTCCAGCAATTCGAAGATGTCCGGGCGCGTCAGCGGCTCACCGCCCGTGTAGACCATGATGCGGAACGCGTCCACCTGGGCCAGGTCGTCGAGGAGACGCTTGCCCTCCCGGGTGCTCAGTTCGTCAGGCGCCGGTTGGCCGCCTGAGGCGTGGCAATGGATGCAGCGCAGGTTGCAGGCGGTGGTTATCTCCCAGACCGGGTGGGAGGGAAAGCTGATACAGCCCATCCCGATCGAACCGGCGGCGACCTGAAACCGTGTCGAACAAACCAGGCAGGCATGTGACGCCAGCCGACCACCCCCCCGTAGCAAAGCGCGCTGACCGCCTGGCGCAAAATCAAGGTGGGGGGCCAGAAGAATGGTTTGACCTGGCGTACGGGATCGTCGTCGGAGCGGCGTCTCATCATATCTCCCAGAAAAACGTCGCGATGTAGGCAAACGTGCTCGTCAGGTTGACGGCGATGTTCAGACCGCAGGCGATTTCCAGGCAGTCTGGGTTGCGGTAGACGCCGCGCAGGACGGCAATCGCGAGACCGGCGGAGAGCGCGAGGGGCAGCACATAGTAGTGCAACATCTGGGCCGGTACGCTTCCCCAGACAACCGAAGCGAGAACGCCTAACCATCCCAGGGCATGCACGGCGGCGAAAAGCCAGGCGCCGCGCTCACGCCCCAAGCGCACGAGCATGGTCCGTTTGCCGGTCGCCCGGTCAGCCTGATAGTCTGGATATTCGTTGAGGAGGATGACGTTGAAGATAGTTGCCGCGATGGGGAGACTGATCCAGTGCACCAGGCTGTCGAATCGACCGACCTGCAGGTAGTAGGCCACAGCGACCGGGAGCCAGCCGTAGCAAAAGGCGATCCACAGCTCACCCACACCGGTGGCTACCCACCGAAGCGGCGGCGTGGAATAAAAGAAACCGGCGACTATCCCAAGCGCACCCAGGGGAATCGTCCAGGGTCCGGTCTGATAGCCAAATTGGATGATTAGACCCACGATTATTGCCAGAAGTATGGCGATGACGCTGCCGACCAGGGGGACGTAGCGCGGGACTAAACCGGCTTGCAATGCACCGGAACCGCCGGCAAATCGACTGGGATACGTTTGCCGAGAGATACAATCCCCCTCGTAATCGAAGTACTCCCCGGCCAGGTAGGCGCTGGTCATAATCAAGATCACGCCCAACGCACCCCACATCCACAAGGCCCAGGAAAAAGTCCCACTGACCCGCCAGGCCATGACAGCCCCCAGGGCGAACGGTAAAACCCCAACCGTGTGGAAAGGCGGCCGGTCCAGCGCAAACCATCCCTTGATTTTTTCCATTTTGGCGTTTGATTGCATCATACCCTCGTCGTATCTTGCCCACATAACTTAGAAGAGAAAAAAGCCCCGCGACCGGCGCGGGGCTTTTTCATCGTACGCATATGATCGAGCTCGGACCCTAAAGGTTTTTTATGGTGGATTTTCCGAAACAGAAGCGTCGTCTGGCGCACGAAGCCGCGCCTCAAACTGACGAGGTTGGAACTCACCGCAGAGTGCGCAGAGCGTGCCTAGAAAAACAGATAAAACGCTGCGTGTTCTGCGGTTAGATCAACTTGTCGGTTTTTGAGGCGAAGTTTCGTTAGACGCTTACGATACTTACCTTTCTGGCTCTCTGCTAGTTCGCCTTAGCAAATGGTCAATTTTTCGCCACGAATTACACGAATTGTCACTAATCTTTGGGTTTTTCGTGTTAATTCGTGCAAACCTGTCCTGAGCGTAGTCGAAGGATTCGTGGCTAATCTCTCACTGCGGCCATGCGAAATCCCAAAAAACCACCTTTCTTAGAACATGCGTTGGCGATTGAAGGCAAAGAAGACGGCTATGGCCCCGGCCAGAAGCAGTACCAAAATGCCCCCTGCCTTGGCTAAAGTGGCGATTACGCGGCCAGTTCTCGACACATTGCTGCTTTCCTCTTGGTTTCCTTCAACAGGGCTGGGGATCTCCTCGCTTTCAGTAATGGTCTCTGTGCCTTCGATCTGTACGTTGCCAAATTGAACGTCCAGGCGGGTCCCTTCGGCGACAGCGACCGGCCACTCAGCCTGTCCACTGGGCTCATATCCATCTGGCGGCGTCATAATGACTCGATAAGCACCCGGCGTTAGCCCGGTGAAGCAATAGGGATCGGGAGAATGATCAGATACGTGTTGGGCCACGATGCCTGTTGGGCCGGCGACGGTGAACTCGGCATTAGCGACAACCTCCTCCGTCGTTGGGTCATCCCGGTACATATTGCCATTGCGATCGTGATAAGCCAGGACGCAGATAGTGGCTCCACCGGCGGGGTTTGCCGGTTGTTCCGGGTTTTCAGACACAGCCGCTTCCGTGGGTGCGACTGTGGGAGACACGGGCAAGGTCGTGGGCGTCGCCTGGTTATCAGGCAACGCAATCACCAACTCTTGGCCTGGCACGATGAGGTTGTTGGCACCGAGCGACGTGGCATTGAGAGCCCGGATTTGATCGACCGTCTTGTTATATCTCACGGCGATTGCAGAGAGCGTGTCACCGCTCTGAACGATGTGCACGGTCGCGCCATCCGGTCGCGGCGTCGGCGTCGCCAATGGCGTGGGGGACGGGCCATAGGTTGGCGTAGGCGGTGGTGGTTGGGGGGTATCGGTAGGCGGGACGCCGGGCGACGTCACGACCAGGCTGGCGTCATCCCAGTATGCATCCTGGTATTTGGTCGCCCACTTCGTCTTGGAGCGCAGGAAGACACACACCGAACCCCCTTCCCCGACCTGGGCGGTGATCGGCCCGATCAGGCGATACGTATCTGGTGATTGTTGGGGTGAGCTCCAGACGATGTTGGGTGAGAATGGGTCCGGGGCGCCATCCGGCGCGATGCCGACCTGGAAGGTCTGGTTCCATGGATCGCCACAGGTGTAACCCATCGGCTCGTCATTGTCACAGCTCCAACCGTGAGCGTAGGCGGAGAACTGGACCGTCGCACCGGGTTCCAGACCGTGGACGACCTGGTATAAACCCACATCCTGGAGGCGAAAGAAGGTGAACAGCAGGACGGCGTAGTTGCCGCTGCGGATGCGTTCTATCTCGCCCGTAAAAGGCTCAATGCGAGGAATGGTCTTGACCTCGGGCTGCCCGTAATCCCCACCTTTGCGCCACCAGGAGACCCATCCCTGGGGGGTGAAGATATTATCGTGGAAACTGCTATAATGTACGTCGTGGGTCCAGTTGTCGAGACACCAGCCGGGTTCCGAACCGGCCCGGCACGAAATGCCTTCGAACCCTGGGTTTTTTAGGAGTTCTTGGCCTGCCTCTTGTACCGGATTAGATCGTTCCAGCCCGGCTGTAGCGATGATGGGTACAGATACGATCAAGGCGGCGACTAACATAATGCCTGTGAGTAATTTTTTGCGATTCATATTTTCTCTCCCATAGACGGTGTGGCTTTTGTCGTCGTCGAAGCTGTCTCTCCAACCGAATCTTTTCTCATTTTTTTCTACTCGTTGAACTGTCAGCCCAGTTGTACTGAACACTTTTACTCAAAACTGTCCAATCAAATTCGTGTCATCAAGCTTCAACCACTGCCCGGTCGTGAATATCTGGCAGGCAAACGTTTCATGTATAGAGCCGGTAACTACTCAGACCAGCCCTTTGCTGCGCCGGAGAAGGGGGGTTTGGGGTGTGTGGCGGTCGCGAAGCGACCGCCACACACCCCAAACCCCCCGCCCATCCGCTGCACATGGGCAGCAGGCTGAGTAGTTACTAGAGCCGACTAATCGCTGGGGTGTGGCAAGGGGGACTTTGAGTGAGAAGTCAATGCCCGTTTGAGTCCGCCCCGTGGTCGTCGTGATCATAAGGTCGACTCTAGCAGACAACGATGAGTAAACGATGCTTCGCAGTCTATGTCAGCCGCGAATCAAGATTATCAGGGCCTAACCAATCAAATCCTTGCACAGCGAGCAAGAATCTGCCATCGGCAGCCTTTATTGATTCCGGCTCGGAAGCGCAGTGGCTTCGTCCGGGATAGGTTACACGCCAGGACAAAAAGGATTCGATATGTGTTCTGCCTGTCAAGGCGGAGAAATTATAGCACAATGCACATGCTTGTCAAACGTTTGGTTTTTTGTTATTTTGCCTCATTCGTGTTATTTGTCCATTCGTGACATTCGTGATCCAGAGATACCGGATAATGAATTCCCCTGTCGCCAAAATTCTTGACTTATGGAATTGATTTGACTATACTAGTTTTATGGCATCGCATGAGGAAAAAAAGGAGGAGTTATAAAATGGAGAAACCTTGGCTTGCGCATTATGAGGAAGGGGTTCCGGCTGAGATAGAGATACCGGAGTATCCGGTGATGCACAATCTCGTTCGGACTGCCGAGAGATTCCCTGAGCACACGGCGATGATTTTTGGTAACGTGGTCGAACCGCTTGGCGACATGCTGATGGACGCCAAGATGGATTATCGGACGTTTCTTGATCTGACCAAGCACTTTGCGGCTGCTTTGAAAGCATTGGGGGTCAAGAAAGGGGACCGGGTAGCCTTGCATCTACCCAATTGTCCCCAGTTTCCGATTGTCTATTATGCAACCCTGTGGATTGGTGGCATCATCGTGCCATGTAATCCGGTGTATGTGGCCCGCGAATTGAAATATCAGATCAATGACGCCGGCGCTGAAACGCTTGTCACGCTGAGTTTAACCTATCCAATGGTGGAGAAAATCCAGGCGGACACGTCCCTGAAGCGCGTGATTGTCACCAACATCAAAGAATACTTTCCTCCGCTGCTCAAATTTCTCTTTACCGTAGCAACTGAGAAAAAAGAGGGGCATTACCAGGATATATCTGCCAATCCAAAAGCGATGTGGTTCCAGGCTCTTCTGGATGGCGCCTCTGATGAAGCAGCGCTGGCGGACGTGGATATGGAGGATACAGCCGTCCTGATGTATACCGGTGGAACAACGGGTATCTCCAAGGGGGCCCAGTTGACGCATCGGAATATCCAGGCTAACGCGCTGCAGACGAAAGCGTGGTTCCCCCAACTGGTCGAAGGGGGAGAGATCGTGTTGACCTCTTTGCCCCTGTACCACAGTTACGCAATGACAACGTGTATGAATCTGGGTATCCTGTTGGGTGGGACGCTGCTGCTAATTCCCAATCCCCGGATCTTGATTCATATTCTCAAGTCGATCAATAAGCATCACCCCACGCTTTACCCCGGCGTACCGGCGCTCTACGTGTCTTTGATCAACCATCCCGATATATCCAATTACGACGTCAGCTCGATCAAGGCGTGCATCAGTGGCGCTGCGCCGTTGCCGGTCGAGGTTCAACAACAATTTCAGAAACTGACCAAGGGACGATTGGTCGAGGGATATGGGCTGAGCGAGGCGACGCCGGTCACCCACGCGAATCCGATCTACGGCGAGAACCGCGTCGGCACGATAGGCTTGCCCTTCCCCAGTACGCTGGCCCGGATCGTAGATGCAGAATCCGGCGAGCGAGACTTGCCCCCGGGTGAAGTGGGCGAATTAGCCGTCAAAGGACCTCAAGTGATGAAAGGGTACTGGCAAATGCCCACCGAGACCGCCAACGTCCTGCGCGATGGATGGCTCTACACCGGCGACATCGCCCAGATGGATGAAGACGGTTATTTCCAAATTGTCGACCGCAAGAAAGATATGATCCTGGGCGCTGGTGGGTACAACGTCTACCCCCGTGAGGTCGAAGAGGTGCTATATCAACATCCGAAGATCGAGGCGGGCGCCGCCGTTGGCGTACCGGTTCCCGGAAAAGGAGAGCGGATCAAGGCGTTTGTCGTGCTCAAGGAAGGTGAGACAGCGACTGAGGAAGAGATTATCGACTTTTGCAAGGAAAACCTGGCGCCATACAAAGTCCCAAGACTCGTCGAGTTCCGGGATGATCTCCCGATGACGATGGTGGGAAAGGTGTTGCGGCGTGTTTTGCTTGAGGAAGAAATGAACAAGCGATCCGAATAAATCTAGCGCACAGAAGGCGGAGCCTGAAAAGGCTCCGCCTTCTGTCTTGGTTTGTAACTATCAGCCATAGCGACGGGGTTTTACTTTGCTTTCTTTGCGTGGCGGATTGTGACCCGCCACGCGGCGGGGCGAGAAAACGTTTTCCCGCTCAGTTTCTATCATTACGCGGGCGCGGGCGCCGGCGGCATATCCAGGGTCGCGGGTGAAGGTTCACGGTGTTGTACATTGGAATGTTCGACCCCGGTCGATGGAGAGCTTTCCGGCGTACCAGGTGATTGATCGACACGGCCCTCGAATAAGGCGACAAATTCATCAGCGTCCAGCGTTTCGACTTCGATGAGCCGCTCGGCGATGACATCCAATTGGGCACGGTAGCGGGTCAAGATATCTCTAGCCCGCGAGTAGGCCTCAGTGACAATGCGGCGCACCTCTATGTCTATTTCCTTGGCCACAGCCTCACTGTAATCCCGTTGTTCGCCGATTTCTTTGCCCAGAAAGACGAGTTCCTCCTTCTGCCCAAAGGTCATCGGTCCCAGCTTTTTGCTCATCCCGTAGCGGGTGACCATCGCGCGTGCTCGTTCGGTCACTTTTTCCAGGTCGTCGGCTGCGCCTGTCGTCACATCCTCAAAAACCAGTTCCTCCGCCGCCCGTCCCCCCAGGGAGAAGGCCAGGTCATCCTCAATCTTGGCCTGACTTAACATCCGGCGATCCTCATCAGGCAACGCCATCGTGTACCCCAGGGCCATACCGCGCGAGACGATAGACACCTTGTGAATGGGATCACAATGAGCCAAGATATGGGCAACGAGGGCGTGTCCGGCCTCGTGATAGGCTGTGATGCGTTTTTCATGTTCTGAGATGAGGCGGCTTTTGCGTTCTGGCCCGGCGATGACGCGCTCGATCGACTCATGGAACTCAGCCATCTCGATGATTTTCTTGTTGCGTCGGGCTGCCAGAATAGCGGCCTCGTTGACCAGGTTCTCGATGTCGGCGCCCACGAAGCCCGGCGTTGCTTTGGCCAGCGTGTGCAGTTCGATGTTGCCCCCCAACGGCTTGCCCCGGACGTGTATAGCCAGGATTTCCTCTCTGCCCTTGATGTCGGGGCGATCTAACACGATACGACGGTCAAAACGCCCCGGTCGCAAGAGCGCCGGATCGAGGATGTCGGGACGGTTGGTAGCGGCCATAATGATGACGTTGACGTCGGTATCGAAACCATCCATCTCGACCAATATCTGGTTCAGCGTCTGTTCCCGTTCATCGTGAGAGCCTCCCAATCCGGCTCCACGGTGACGGCCCACGGCGTCGATCTCGTCCAGGAAGATGATGCAGGGGCTGTGTCGCTTGGCCTGTTCGAATAAATCACGCACACGTGAGGCGCCCACGCCGACGAACATCTCCACGAACTCGGAACCGGAGATAGAGAAGAAGGGAACACCGGCCTCTCCACTGACTGCCTTGGCGAGAAGTGTTTTCCCCGTGCCCGGCGCACCGACTAACAGGACCCCTTTGGGAATACGAGCGCCCAATTGAACAAATTTTTCCGGCTCCTTGAGAAACTCAACGACCTCATTTAGTTCCTCTTGAGCCTCGTCGACGCCAGCTACATCTTCGAAGGTTATTGAGGGCTGATCCCCGGTGTACATTCGAGCTTTGCTTTTGCTGAATGCCAACGCCTGATTATTGGCGCCCTGGAACTGACGAAGCATCAGATAACCCACGACGAACATAGCCCCCACCAACAAAATCGATCCGCCGGCGTTGAGCAACATAAACCAGTCGGGGGGTTGCACGACGTCAATGTTAACTTTACGCAATTGCGCTTCACTAATACCGAGATTTAATAACTGCTCGGTGACCGTTGCTTCGCTCCCCTTGTTAGACTTCAACTCTCTGCCATCTCTCAATTTGACAGTCAGATTATTCCCTTCGATGCGAATGTTTGTTACATTCTCTCTCTGAATCTGTTCCGCGATGTCGCTCAGGGATTTTTGTTCAGATCCCCCTATGCCCCTTGTGACGGTGCTGTAGATCACCAAGCCAATCGCTACGAGAATAATCAGGTAGATAAAAGAACTTCCTCCCGATTTTGAATGCACTGTTTTCCTCCATTCACTCAGCCAGGCCTTTTTATCCACCTGACCTGGTCAGTTTTTTTAGAATTTAGTAACATCTCAATAAACTGGCGGGGGCGCTGCTAGCTTCGCTGCCCAAAACGCCTGTCTTTCACCACTTATCGAGAAGTACAGAATTTATTCGAACCTCATTATACCATGTCCCACTGGCCTCAGGCAAGGGCGGGAAGATTAGTATTTCATTAGAACCAGCCAGAACCAGCCGGATTTATGGTCTTATCTCGATTTCTATAATCAGAGCGCTGTTATCCTCGGCGCTCGTTTCTCCCACATCCACGACCGGGAGCCGGTAACTCGTGTCTCCTCGAGGATAGAGCCCGACCCGTAGTTGGTATTGACCACTGGGCTGATTGTCCGGGATCGTCAATTGATGTGCATCCATGATCCTGGAGCCGGGTGTCCAATTGCTAGTCGGCGGATTGGGCTCAACATCTTGTTGGGCGACTAACTGCCCGGCTGACGTCAGGAGATGCACGAAAACGACGTAGTGGGTGCTGACGCCACGCCGAACGTACCATCGCAGGGTAAAATAGACGTCTTGCCCCGGTTGGAATTTTTCGTAAGGGAGCAGAACCTCTTCCAGAATGAACATATCGGCGTAATTGACGTCCAGTACAATGGGTACGTTGACCCCTCCACTGACTGTCAGTGTGACGGTGTCGCCGGCATAAATTGTGGCCTGAGGTTCCGGCATTTGTTTCAATATCATTCCCTCTGGCCTGGGGCTCCACACTTCTTCGATCTGGACGGTTAAACCATCCGTCTCCAACCCCTCTCTTACAATATCCACCGAGTAGTCCGATAGATTGGGCATACTGAGTTCTCGACCCAAACCGCTGATGACGATTACTATCTCTGAATTGGGAGAAACGGACGAATGAGCCGGGGGGGTTTGTTCCAGAACGATACCTTTTTCTAACTCCCGTTCGAAACGCTCTTCGACCACGGTGAGATAAAGTCCCGCCTGTTCCATGAGACGCTGTGCTTCCTCCTGGGATTTACCCAATACGTCGGGCACAGTAACCATTGCCGCCTCTGGCGTATCTGTGATCATAGGCGTCGCCGCGGGAATGGATGGCATGGAAGGAGGCGCCGAATATCGATTGTAAACAGTGACCCACAAGGGAACGAGGCCCGCCACAGCAACGACAGCAATGATCCCCAGTATCCAGAACCAGCGATCGGGCGCGACGACTGGAGAAGCGGGCAGAGGCTGAGACGCAGTCGCCTTGGGGACAGCCGGTGGAACAGTCGGGGGGGCGACCGCCGCTGCGTCGATGGACGCGGCGGGCTGCCATCCCGTTTTTTGCTCGCTCTGACGGTTGTATTCCTTAAGTACGTGGGCCAGTTGTTCGGCCGTGCGGTATCGGGCCGCCGGTTCTTTAGACAAAACCTTGCGTACAACCCACTCCAACTGTGCTGGCACTTGAGGATTGCGAACCGCCAGGGGCGGAGGATCCTCCCGCATATGCATCAGCGCCAGGGCCGCTGGTTTTTCCGCCTGAAAAGGAGGGAGACCAGACAACATCTCGTACATCACGACCCCGATGCTGTACACGTCGGAGGCAGGCGAGGGAGGGTCGCCGGCTGCTTGTTCTGGCGCAAAGTAAAGAGGGCTGCCCCACACGGTATCAGATTCGGTGATGCCCAATTCCGATAAGGCCCGGGCGATACCAAAATCGGTCACTTTGACCCGAACATCTTTGGTGATGAGTACATTCTGGGGTTTGATGTCGCAATGAATGATACCGGCCTTGTGGGCGTGCCCAACGCCGTCACAGATCTGGATGGCGATATCGATCGCTTGCTGGACGTTCAACCGAGCGTTTTGGCGGATAAATGACTTGAGATTCTGACCGTCGATGTATTCCATCACGATATAATGGCGCTCACCATCCTGTCCGACGTCGTGTACCGTCACGATGTTAGGATGATCCAGTCTGGCGGCAGCCATAGCTTCACGTTGGAAACGAACGAGGAACGAGGGGTCGCCGGCAAATCCTTCGCGCAGCAGCTTGATCGCTACTTGACGCTGGAGGAGTGTGTCCAGCCCCCGGTACACGGCCGCCATGCCACCCGAGCCGACCAGTTCCAAAAGTCGATACCGATTATTGAGCAAATCCGATGCCATTGTTTGACTCCAACTCACACATATACCATTCACTACGCTGAGGTATTTTACTCTAAATTGACGTCATCGGCAAGAATTGTCAAAGGCTGTAGCCGTGCTATAATCTCAAGATATGATACAAGACAACGTGAAGGCCCGATTAATCTATAACCCGGTTGCTGGTCCTCGAGACGTTCGCCGTGAACTGGTCCAGATATGTACCTACCTGGAGCAGTTAGGTTGGACCTTTGAACTCCTAGCGACCGACAAGCCTGGGGATGGCGTGACCAAGTCGCGGAACGCCGCTCAGGCAGGCTGCGACGTCGTTCTCGTAGCCGGCGGGGATGGTTCGGTGAATGAGGCGGTCAATGGATTGGTGGGAACCGAGACAGCCCTGGGTGTGATACCGGTTGGGACCGGCAATCTGTGGGCCAAACAGTTGGGCGTACCTACGCACACCCTACTCAACCCGCTGCGATTACGCGACGTGGCCGCCGGGCTGCTAAAGGGAACGGTGCGTCCCGTAGATGTGGGGTGGGTCAATGGACATCACTTCTTGTGCTGGGCCAGTGTGGGCCTGGATGCCCAGGTGACCACCGAGATGGAACCTCGCGACCGGTCTACCAAACGCCTCGGCGCTTTGCCCTACATCTTCGCTGCTTTTATGGTCGCGCGTGATTTCAAGGGGAAACCGGCGCATGTTCTCATCGATGGTCATCTTGTACGAGGACGCACGCTCTGGATTTTGATGAGCAATATCCGGCAATATGGCGGTGTGTTCGACGTCGCCCGCGATGCGCGTATAGATGATGGCCTGCTCGACATCTTCGTCTTCAAAGGAGTAGGCGCTTTCTATATCCTACGTCATCTTGTGAAGATCCTGGGAAACCGTTACCTGCGAGATCCGCACGTCGTCTACCGACAGGCTCGACACGTCCAGGTCAATGCCGAGGACGAGATGGCGGTCCAAGTGGATGGCGACCCCTTGAACGCCACGCCGGTGACTGTGAAGGTTGTACCGCGCTCTTTGCGTATCCTCGTCCCATCCAGCGCCCCGTCTGCTCTGTTCTGCGACACCTCTTAGAAGGCCCTGAAAGGCCCTGTGTCCTTGTCGATGCGCCCAGAGTATGTTATAATCGTCCCCGAAATTCAGAGGAGGGAGTAAATAAATGGGTGTTTATCTTAATATCGTACAGATTATCGTCAGTATCGCATTGATAGCCGTGATTCTCCTACAGGTCAAGAGTGGTGGGTTAGGGGGGGTGTTTGGCGGCGCCGAGACAGCGGTCTATAAGAAGCGACGCGGGGTCGAGCGCACGCTTTTCAACGTCACCATTGGACTCTCGGTCACATTTTTCCTCATCACGCTATTAAACGTTATCGTCACTGGCTAACGCCGACACGGGAAAGTAAGTTGGTTCCGGCTCGTCCGGGATAGGGCCTAACCAATAGAATCCTTGCACAGCGAGCAAGGATTTGGCGGTCAACGGTTCCTTTTTGGCTCTGGCTTGGAAGCGCAGCGGCTTTTGCCAGGTCAGGACTTACGCAGTTGAGCGAAATGGGCGCAGATAGCGCTCCCATGTAGCGGTGTATGCTTTCGTAGATAAAGACTGAAAAATCGTAACTACTCAGCCTGCTGCCCATTCTCCGGCACAGCAAAGGGCTGGTCTGAGTAGTTACCTGGAGAGTTTCTATGGCGCAGATTGACGCGGGCCGGGCTGTGTGCCGAACCGTGCATCTGCGTTTGGCTTTTGTAGACCCAATCTGAGAGGGAGGCTTTAGCGCGTGACTCGTCACATCTGGTGGCAGGTGGTTCTCATCGTTTTGGGCGTTCTTCTAGTTGGCATCCTTTTGGCCTATCTGGCTGTCAACTACAAGACGGTGGTGCGTCCCGGTCATGGTGGAACCTACGTTGAGGGAATCGCCGGTTCGCCCGTTTATCTGAACCCCCTGCTATGTGGATATAACAGGCCAAACCATGTCGACCATGACCTGTGCACATTGCTCTTCCGGGGGCTGACGCGTCTGAACGCCCGAGGCGAGTTGGAACCCGACATGGCTCGCGAATGGGACGTTACACTGGACGGCTTGACGTATACGTTTCGCCTACGGGCTAATGCTTATTGGCATGATGGTTCACCTGTCACCGCCGATGATGTGATTTTTACGATCAATCTGTTGAAGGATCCCAATTTCCCTGGCCCTGTCGAGCTGGGGGCCAGCGTCTGGCAAGTGGTCGAGGTAGAGAAGGTCAATCGCTTGACGGTGCGTTTCAAATTGCCCGACGATCAACCCTATGCCCCATTCCTCGATCATAGCACAGTTGGACTATTGCCAGCCCACATCCTGAAGGGGATTCAGGCTGCCGACTTGCCAACCTCTGAGTTTAACCTGAACCCTATTGGGTGTGGCCCCTTTATGTTGGTCGAAATCGAAGTTGAGAATGACGCCATAAAGTCTCTGGTTTTGGAGCAGTTTTCACGATACTATGGCGATACTCCTTACCTGGATCGCATCCAGTTTCGCTTCTATCCAAGTGAGCAAGCGGTCTTCGAAGCATATAAAAATGGACAAGTTGAAGGGATAGCACGCGTGATGCCCTCGGATCTCTCGCGTGCTGGGACTTTGCCCAATTTAGCCCTCTATTCTGCGCGGATTGCTCGGACGGGGTTGGTTTTCCTCAATATGGACCGGCCCGGCCTGGACTTCTTTCAAGAATCGAAGGTGCGGCAGGCGCTCATGTATGCACTCGACCGGCAGAGAATAATCGACGAAGCGTTAGGAGGGCAGGCGTTGGTCGCTCATAGTCCTATCCTGCCTGGCACCTGGGCATACAAGGAAGATACTTTTCATTACGAATACGACCCCGGTCAGGCGGGGGCGCTATTGGATGCGGCGGGATGGCTGCTTTCGCCGGATGAAGCCGTGAGACGTAAGGGAGGCCAGGTGTTGGCCTTTTCGTTGCTGACCTCGGGTGAGCCGGAGCGGGTGAAGGTGGCGGAGATGATGGCCAAACAATGGACAGCCGCAGGCATCGCGGTGAACGTTAATGTCGTCGCGCCAATGGATTTGTACAATACGTTGAATCATCGAGATTTCGACGCCGTGCTCGTTCATCTGGCTTTGCCAGGCGATCCAGATCCTTATCCCTTCTGGCACGAGAGGCAAATTGAAGGCGGCCAAAACTACGCGGGTTTCACACATCGTCGCATCAGCGAGGTGATCGAACAGGCGCGCATCGTCAATGGACGCGAGAAACGTCAGGCGCTGTACGATGAGTTCCAGGAACTCTTCGCCCAGGAGGCGCCGGCTGTTTTGCTTTACGTGCCGGTATACACTTACGGGGTCAGCGAGCGAATTCACGGCGTCCAGATTGGTCCGTTGATGTCGCCAGCCGACCGCTTTCGCAATGTCTCTCAGTGGTGGATTGTACCCCGTCGCGTCTTGGCCAAGACAGATGAGTGACGGGATAGCTTTTCAGCGCCGGCCTTGCCGCGCCGGGAAGAGACGGGGAGGGCCTAACCAATGATATCCTTGTACATCGAGCAAGAATTTGCCGTCGATGACCCCTTTTTGGTTCTGGCTCGGAAGCACAGCGGCTTCGTCCAGGTTAGGAGAAGGAGAAGAATCACTTGACAAGCTAAACGTTTGGTGTAGAATAATGATCGAACTTAAAAAGAGCCGAAGTGGCGGAACAGGCAGACGCGCTGCGTTCAGGACGCAGTGGGCTCGCGCCCATGTGGGTTCAAATCCCACCTTCGGCACCTTCAGAGGTGGATAACCACCTCTTTTTTGGTGGGTGTTGTTCATTACCCGACATCTCTGGATCACGAATAGCACGAATGGACAAATGACACGAATTTTGGTTTCGGGTGATCTCCCTGTTGAGTGTTGTTGACCGTGTTGGCCACGCTTGACGTCGAAAGAGAACTGGTGTATCATTTCAACTATATTGCCCTGCCGCACTCGATCCAGGTCAGGGCCTAACCAATGAAACCTCGTACGTCGAGCGAGCATTTGCCGCCGATGACCCTTTTTGGTTCTGGCTCGTTCAGGTTAGGTAGCCGAGGTATGCTATGGCGCTTCCCAAATTTAACCTCAAGCTGAGTAGAGATCAATTCGCTATGGGCGTAGTGGCTATCTTGGCCCTGACCATCATCGGCGCTCTGGTGTGGGGTTTTGGACGACAACTGGCATACGCGTGCCAGATGCGGCTAGAAGAGATACGCCTGGAAAAAATCGTGGCCGACGAACAGGCCTATCACGAGGCGCTCATCGAACGCTTGAACTACGTTCAGTCTGAGGATTACGTGGAGCAATGGGCC
>DSAR01000412.1 GCA_011046405.1 Chloroflexota bacterium
AAAGCGGGGGGCGGGGTGTTTGCGGGCGGCAAAGCCGCCCGCAAACACCCCATCTTCCCCCTACTTATTGAGAAGATACCTAATATGGACGAGCCAGATCCAATAAGGAATCGTTGACCGCCAAATTCTTGCTCGCTGTGCAAGGATTCTATCGGTTAGGCCCTATGAAGGCATCCATCGTCTCAATGAGTAGGAAAATATGAGCGTTATAGACGAAGTCAAAGACCGCCTCGACATCGTCGAGGTCATCTCATCATATATACCGCTGCAGCAGGCAGGACGCAACTTCAAGGCGCTGTGTCCCTTCCACTCTGAAAAGACGCCTTCCTTCGTCGTCTTTCCAGAAAGCCAGAACTGGCACTGCTTTGGCGCCTGCAGCGAAGGAGGCGACGTCTTCAGTTTCGTCATGAAGTGGGAAGGCTGGGACTTCCGCACAGCGTTGGAAGAAATGGCCCAAAGAGCCGGGGTCGAGCTGCGACCCCGCACACCCGCTCAGAAGGAAGCCGAGGAAAAAGCGGATCGCTTGCGCGAGCTCCTGGACACGTGCGCCCGGTATTACCAACACCTGTTACTTCACGCCCCAGAGGCCCAAAAAACGCGCGCTTACGTCACCGAACGGGGTTTGAACGAAGAAAGTATCGAGCGTTTCACCCTGGGCTACAGCTTGCCCGGATGGGATAGCGCCCGGGCCTATTTGATCGAGCGCGGCTATACGGTGGAAGAACTGATCGAGGCCGGCGCCCTGGTCCATCGAGAAGATACCCAACGCACGTATGACCGCTTCCGAGACCGCCTGATGATTCCCATCCGCGATAGAGACGGATACGTCATCGGTTTTGGCGCCCGGACCCTGGACCCGAAGGGCGTACCTAAATACTTGAATTCGCCCAAGACGTCGCTCTTCGACAAAAGTCACACCCTCTTTGGCCTGGACTTGGCCCGCAAGGCGATTCGACGGGAAGACCGCGCCATTATCGTCGAGGGATACATGGACGTTATGCAGGCTCAACAGGCCGGGTTTGCCAACGTGGTGGCCCAGATGGGAACCGCGCTCACGGAACAACAATTGAAGCAACTGCAAAGATACACCAAGAGACTCGTGCTCGCTCTCGATCCCGACGCAGCTGGTGTTCAGGCCACGTTGCGGGGTGTCGAAGTGGCCCGAGAGACGTTAGAGCAGGAATGGGAACCGGTCTTCGACCCGCGCGGCCTGGTGGGGTACGAAGGCCGGTTGGGCGCCGAGATACGCATACTGCAACTCCCACCCGGCCAGGATCCCGACGATCTAATCCGCGAGGCCCCCGAACGCTGGAAGTCGCTGATCGAGGCCGCCGTTCCCGTCGTCGATTTTTATATCCAGATCCTGATGAAGGGATTGAACGTCGACGATAGCAAGGCCAAGGCGCAGGTCGTCGATGAATTGTTGCCGGTTCTTCAGGCCGTAGCCAATCCCGTCGAACGGAGTGACTACGTCCAGAAAATCGCGCGAACCCTGCAACTGGACGTACGAGCAGTACAATCTCGCCTGAATAGCACCGCGCGTCAAAGTGCCCGCCGGCCGGCGCGTCGCCCACCGTCGAAAGCTCAAGGCGCCCCCACCACCCTGGCAGAAGCGGAGGCCGATCTCGAAGGACACTGCCTGGCGCTATTCCTGCAACGGCCCAGCATTCTAGCGCAAATCAACGAGACCTTGCAGCAAGAGCAACAGGAACCTTTGCAAGCCCATGACTTCCAAGATACGACCTACCGGGCGCTTTTCACCGTATGGCAAACGCTGGCGGAGGACAAGAACCATATCCCCATCGACAGACTATACGAACATTTACCCACCGATCTACACCAGCACCTGGATCGCTTGCTATCTGACGACAAAATCGATCCCGCCCTGGCCGACGAACAAGTGGTGCGCAACGCAGTACTAACTATGCTACGGCTCCGAGAACGCAACTTAAAACGACTGGGACGCGAACTGAGCATATTGACGCAAGAGGCCCAGGAGGCCGGCGATGTGCGAGCAGAACAATATGCCGCTGCATGGCGCACTCACACCGAGATGCTCCGTCGAACACAACAGGCGTTGGCCCAACAATGACGTTAAAGTGACACATGCAATATATCTTGAACTGGTGTCTTCTCAAAAAGCAGGAGGTAATGTGGCGAAATGCCATTCCGCCCTACTTTTTCCCCAACTTTTTGAGAAGATACCTGAACTGAATGGATTTTAGAGCTAATCTATGGATAGGGAATACGAAACAAAATCGATACAACCGGACACGGAAGAAGAGGATAGTCTACCAACCCTGGAAGACTTCGAAAACGACTTCACCGCCGAACACGAGGGAGACATCGCCAGCCTGGAGGAGATCGTGGAACCCTCTCCTGGGGAATTGGAGGAGATCGAGGAGACGGGGTTGTCGAGCAGCGTAGGGCCGGAAATCGCGGTCGCAGACGATCCCGTGCGGATGTATCTGCGCGAGATTGGCCGTGTCCCTCTCCTGGAACATCACCAGGAAATATGGCTCGCTATCCAGCGCGAGGCATTTTCATACTTCGAAAACCTGCAGAAACGACTCACCGAGCAAAACAAACGGGACCCATCACCCGAAGAGATATTCGAAACCTTGCTCGACTGTCTACAGAAAGCCTGGAGAGCCGTGCGCCGCAACAGTCGAAGTGTAGGACTCGAATTGCCTGACCTGGACGTCTTGGTCTATGAAGCCCTGACGATTCGAGCGATCCCTTTGCCAGATACTGACTCATATCTTTACGAATTCTTGGAACAGATTGGTTGGTCCGCAAAAAAAGGAAATAGGCCAGGGAACGTGTTAGCCATTCACCTCTTTGACCTGTTCACTCTATTCTACCTGCTGCCAGACTCAGTTCTGGATACGATCTACGACGAATGGAATACGAAACAACGCTTTCCACCCAAGCGTAAAATACGCTCTGCGAAGCCAGACGATGATACGCTCCGCGCCATGTGGGCTGTGTTGGAGGAGCGCAGCGAATATGCCAGGACTCTCATTGCCCGGGCCAATCTACGCCTCGTCGTCAGTGTAGCGAAACACTACATCGGGCGCGGCATCTCATTCCTCGACCTGATTCAAGAGGGAAATATCGGTTTGCTGCGCGCCACACAGAAATTCGACCACACCAAGGGATTCAAATTCTCCACCTATGCGACGTGGTGGATCCGGCAAGCTATCAGCCGGGCCATCGCCGATCAGGCCCGCACCATTCGGATCCCCGTCCATATGATCGACACGATCAACCGGCTGCTTCGTCTCCAACGTAAGATGGTTCAGACTTTGGGCCGACAACCGAGCCTCGAGGAACTGGCGCTGGAATCGGATCTTTTGGATTCCTCGGAGAAAGAGGCCATTCTACAGGTTCAAGAGGCGGGCGACCCCCTCCCTCCCACGCTGGAGCGCCGATTACAGCGCGCTGCGAACAAAGCCCAGCGCATCATGCGTATTTCTCAGGAACCGATGTCCCTGGAGATGCCCGTGGGCGCCGAGGAGAGTGGCATACTGGGGGATTTCATCGAGGACGAGAGCGTTCCAGGGCCAGCCGATGCCACATCCAACCAATTGCTCAAGGAGGAACTACACGACATCCTTAAGTCCCTCAGCGACCGAGAACGGGCTGTGCTGGAGATGCGCTTTGGGCTGAATGATGGTGAAAGTCATACCCTGGAAGAGGTCGGTAAAGCTTTTGGGGTCACCCGCGAGCGCGTGCGGCAGATCGAATCGAAAGCCCTCCGTAAGTTACGCCACCCAGGCCACCGACGCAAACTGCGGGATTTCTTGAGTTAGCGTCGAGAATTGGGCCGAATCAAAGATTAGACTTCCGAAGTCTTCAACACGCCCTTTTATCGGTTGAGTCCTTACGAAAGCTGTCTTTTCGCGTGCTTCCAGGCCACTTTCTAGACTTCGGAAGTCTGGGTTAGCAAATGCGCCATTGTCAAGTTGGCTCTCTGCTATTCGCCTGGTTGGCTTAGCAAGTGGTCAACTTTTCGCCACGAATTACACGAATTGTCACTAATTTTGGGTTTTTCGTGTTAATTCGTGCAATTCGTGGCTAATCTCTCACCGCGGCCATGCGAAATCCCAAAGAACCGTCAAGTTAAGGCAAACGTTCCAATACAAAGTGGCGCTGCCTGAGCGCGGCCCGGTGGAAGTGCACCCACAGCGAATCCCAGAAATTAGCCTCTAACCCCAAAGGCGACATCCGGTCCCACTCTCGCTGCGACCAGTCATCCCACCGCGTATCCCCCTCCAACGCTTTATCTCGCCATCGGTGACGCTCGTATGCATATCGATCTCCCACCGGGTAGGGGCGGAATAGGTGATCGAACTCGGCTTGCCATCGACCACACCGAGCCGCAATGTCTTGCATGTGGTAATGGCGGTACGTCTGAATCGTCATCCGGTCTATCACGCTGGCCTCTTTAGCCGGCCCAGCGGAGAACAAAGCCCACAAACTTGGCGCGATGTCGGTCCAGGGGATGGGCTCATCGGGCGCCATCTTCTCCAAAGGACACAATAGATCGTATATCGCCTGGGCAGCTTCGAGAAAAACTTTCACGTTATCCCGCTCCACAAACGCCGGTGATTGTTTGAGGTCACACTTCCAGTGTTGGTAGGCTAGATCCGGGAAATACCCGGCCTCGGCGTGTCCGATCTGCGGCAGCGCGTCCAAGATGACGTTTTCCGGCACGAGGTGACGGTACTCGCCCGCCTCCCGATCATATACGTAGATCTCTTCCACATCGTTCTCAGTCCGATTCCAACGGCCAGAGAACTGTTGGTGAGCCCACGTATCGGCTATCGTGTGGAGGGCAATGCCAATCCGGCACAAGCGGCGGCGATTGTTGCACAGCGCTTCACTGGCTGCCTGTTCCAACAACATTTCGCCCAGCGAGCGCTGATCGCCACTGAGCGCACCCACGGCCGGCCGCGTGACGAACGAAAAAGTGTCGCTATTCTCCGGCGCAAAGTGTCTGGGCGGGAGGAAGTGGAAAGGAATGTAGACCCGTTTCTGGGCGGACCAATTTAACGCGCCCAGTAAATCCAAGCCCTCGTAGGCAGTCCGCACCGGATCGAAACGCAAATTCCCATCATCAGTGTCCAGGTGAATCAACTCGCTTTCGGTGGCATCGTCGGTGTACTGAGAAGCGTAGGCGATGACGAGCGCGTCCTCTTTATTGAAACCGGCCGCCCTGGCGAGCACCGCGATACAATAATAATGAAAATCCATCTGCATACAGTCATCCTCCTCACCTGAACGATAAAATTAAGTCGTTGTAGACTTCGAAAGTCTCATATACCGAGCGGCTCTTCGGGATTTCGCGTGGTCAAGTCTATACACTCTCTGCTATTCCCGAGACGACCTGCTTGGCGCTCCGCAAGCGATCGAGTTGATCGTGCCAGAAGGCGGAACCAGCCGCCGCTCCCAATCCACTGAGCACCAGGCCCGGTGTGAGTTTGAGGAACCAATTGATCAACCCGGTCAACGCATTGGGGACCAACCTGAAATCGATCACGACCCCCACTTGGCGCAGTAACATCTCGAACGTGTACCATTCGACCGCGCCATCGGCGCCGACGCCGCGAAATGCGTCAATGGCATTCTCCATCACCGGCGCCAGCAACTGAATCGAATCGATTCGCAGGGCGACCGCCAGGCCAATCCCCACCACCGCCGAAAGCACGCGGATCCAGACAATGCGCAAATCATTCTCGCTCGTATGCTGCATCTCCTCCTCCAGGATACAGCGGGCCGCTTCGTCCATCGTGAGCAACGGCTTGAGCCTTTTATGCTCGCCCAACCGCGACAGATGCTCGTAGACGGTCAGATCCTCCTTGGGCAAGCTGTTGCGCAACCATTGCCAGGCGTACTGCAAATACGAGGGCAGAAGAAGGATCGGGCGGACGACGTATTTGCCAAATCGTCCCCAGTCCCCCTCGCGGTACTCATTCGGCGCATCTGAATCGGGCTTGCCCCCCAATCTTTCACCTAGCAAGAACAGGCTTTTCCGCAACCAACGCCAAAAGCGCACGATTGGACTTTGCAACGCGTTACGCTGTTGCCGCACCGTCTCTAACACGTTGGTGATCGACTTCAAATGAGCTTGCATCTCGGCGATGTTGGTCTCCTCCAGGACAGTCAAAGATGTCTCCAACCACCCCCTTACCTGGTCTGGATCCAGATCGGGCGCCTCTCGCCGGAGACATGGCTCTATGTATTTCTTCCAATATTTGTCCACGACAAACGTGGTGGAGTGCGTAGCCAAATCCTTGAGCGCATCCTGAAACCGGCTCTCGAGCAGATTCTGCACCTTATCCGCCCGATCCTCGACCTGAGCCGTGATCACGTGCAATTCCCCGATCTGCTCTCTAATCCGATCTTGAGCCTCGGAGTGGACGCCCAACTCCCTCAACGTATCCGGCAGCCAAATCTTGAGATCATTCAATGCCTCTGCGGCGCTCGCCTTACCTTTAAGCCCAAATATGGGCCGCACCGCGTCGATCACCACCTCGGACCCCACAGCCAGCACAGCCATCATAGCTGCATAAAGCCCCAGGGTCGCGATGACCGATCCGATCCGCGACAACCCGTTCTCTTCAGCGTCGTCCTGCACCAGCGGACTGGCGTGGGTCGTCGCAGGCATCAGGCAAAAGAGCAACGTGAGCACACATAAGATCAAAAGCAATCGTTTCATCAGTATCCCCCTTTCTTGGAACTTTGCTTAGACTTCACACCCCGCCCCCATTCACCGTTTCGTCGAAATACTTTATCTACGACGAGCTCGACTGTGGGGGAAAAAACCTGAGCATCTTGCGGTATCCTTGCTTTAGTTTCAGAAACAAGCAAGTTTCTTGTCTCGACAATGACATGTTGGACTTCCGAAGTCTTACCTTACAACGGCTCATTTCATCGGCTGAACCCTTGCAAAAGCTCGGCTTCTGACGCTCCAAGACTACTTTCTAGACTTCGAAAATCTGAGATCAGCTAATGCGCCATTGGCAGGTTATGGTGGTACACGGTTCGTCATCTCACGGACAAAAAGTACCCACGTCCGCGCACCGTGCGAATCAAATCGGGATCGCTGGGATCAGATTCGATCTTGCGGCGCAAGCGAAAAATGTAGAGGCGCGCCTGATTTTGAACCTCCTGTTTACTCATCTGGCAAAGCGACGAATCCTGAAGCAACTCCACCCAGGAAAGCACCTGGTTGGGTTGAGCCATCAGCGCAGCCAGAACCGTCGTCTCCCCTTCCGTCAATTCGACCGATGAGGGAGACCTGCCCCGAACCACAACGATCCGTTTTTGACGATCCAGCGTTAGACACCCGGCGTGCACGAAACGTTGAATGGCCGTCGATTGCCCATCGTTAGACTCAGCGTCCCCGGTCGGACCGATATCTTGCACCGAATCCAGCTTATCCAAAGCGCCGCCAATCAAATTCAAGAGCTTCTTGCGACGCAATGTCTTCTCCCGCTCTCGCAGAGTCCTGGTTATCGTCTCCGCCAGTTCCCCAATGTCAAAGGGCTTCAACATGTAATCATCCACCCCTGACTTTACCGCAGCGATAGCACTCTCTACCGAAGCGTGGGCGGTCAGCACGATGATCGATACGTCTGGATAATCCTGCCGCACGCGCTTCATCACCTCGACGCCATGCATCCCCGGCATGTGCATGTCGAGCACCATCAAGTCATAGGACGATTCTTCGAGTGATTGCAATGCCTCGTCACCGGAAGCGGATACATCGACGTAGTACCCCATCAAGCTCAGGACGTCGCGAAGAGCAGCGCGCAGATTGCTCTCATCATCTACAACCAATAACCGTGCTCGATGTTGCGCCTCGGGAAAACTGGATATAACCACGATTCTATCGCCTCACCCCCACACACCGAAGAATGCCTGGCTGGCTCTTTGATGTCGCATGTTTAGTAATTATCGGTGGGTGTGTTTCAAATGCTTTGAGCGTTGTTTGTAGTGCGTGAGTATAGCACGCGCCCAGGGGGTTGTCAACTGGTCACGTTTCCCGGCTACAGATCGATGCTTCTACCCGGTAAAGAAGCGGCGCAGTTTCACTTCCCAGGATTGACGCCGTATCTCTCGCCCAGCATCCTGGGCCGCATAAGCGTTGCCCGGCCGGGATCCATAATACGAGGCTTGGTATTCGTCCAACACACGCTGGATCGCCCGACTTGCCTGGGGCAAGATGTGACGCAATGCCCTGGCACGCTCGGCAGGGGTATCGGATGGGTGAGGGATCGATCCTAACCGTTTCAAAGCGGCATTGATCTGCAGATAGGCCCGTTCCTGGGTAGAAAGGGTCGTGTAGACGCTCCAACGTTGTAATATCGACGGCGTTTGAATGTCAAGGCGGCGCAATCCGCGTCTCAACAGAACAGGGACCGAGACTACATGCTGGGATAGCCGTTTTTGCCAGACCAGAATCAACCCAATGACCAATGCCACTGGCGTCAAAGCCAGGAGCCAAGTGTTCCAGTTCGACTCCCGGCGATCCTGTAAGGCAGGCAACGCCTCGACAGGTATCTCTTTCTCCGCCAAAAATTCTCTCAGACGCTGCTCCAGAGATGCGTCCTCCTCCAGCTCCAAATCCAAGAGCGACCCATCGAACGAGGTGTCTGCCTCGTCATCTTCTCCCAACGGGCGATCGATAGACGGATATATCGCGCTGGGTTCGAATGGTATCCAACCTATCCCCGGGAAGTAAACCTCGGGCCAGGCGTGAGCATTTCGCCGGCGCACGACGTAGACGTCGCTATCATCCGACCAGGCCCGTCTATTGTACGCATCGACGACGTAAACGCGACTGCCGCTCTCCAGGTCCCCCTGCCCATACCCGACGGCCAACCGGGCCGGGATACCCAAAGCACGGAGCATGATCACCTCGGCCGTGGCGTAATAACTGCAATAGCCCTGTTGCGCATCGAACAGGAACCAATCGACCGGCTCCTGATAATCGGGCCACCGGTCGGCCAGAACGCGACGATACTCGATCCGGCGACGAAGGTATGTGGTGATAGTGACGACGATATCATAGGGATTATCCAAACCATCAGCAATCCGATGGGCCAACTCGCGAACACGCGGGGTAATTTCGGGGGGAAGTTGTACATACCGGTCGACGATCCAATCGGGATAGTCTGCACCGGCAGCGCGCAACGTCGCCACGCTCACATCATTTAGGAAAGCTCGAATCTGGTAACTTTCTCCGGCCTGCACCGGCGGATTGGCGTGCAGGGCAAAAACGTCGGCCGTGCCATCGGGATTGAGCGCCAAATCGGCCCGCGCCGGGCGACTCACCCACAGAACCCGTCCTGGTGTAAAAAGGGTCGAGATCGGAGCAGCGGTGGTCATCGTAAACGTCCCGGTCCGCCCCTGCTCGCCTTGGGTGAAATTCGAGGCCACATCCCGAGAATTGATCTCCTGGGTCCTCGAGATGCTGCCCGTGCGCCATTCTCCACCGGCGTAGTGATCATAGACGCGAGCCCGCCAGTAATAGCGGGGAACCGATGAGAAGCCTGGTTCCACTTGAACGACGAGGAGCACTTCGTCGTCGTCTGGATTGCCGGATCCCAAAGAGAGTGTATCCCCGTAGATGTTCTGCACCCCTCCGACCTGCTCGCGCAGGGAGACGACGGCGTGACTCAGACGATCTCGCACAGTCGCCCAGGGGCCAGATACGTGACGCCAGGCTTGCCGAAGCGGTGACACCGATCGAAAGATCACCGGCGTCAACCAGGCAACCACAATGAGCACCAATACGATCTGCAACGTCGCGCCGATGAGGTCCAACCCCACGTAAGAAGGGACCGAGATCCGATCTCGCTGCCAGACGATCTGATAACGCAAATAGGCCATCCGCGCCAGGATCATCAGGACAAAGAAGAGATAGAGCGCCAGAAACCAGGTGCGCGTCTCGAAAATGGCGTTATAGCTATGGACGATCAACAACACCAACCCCGCCGGAATGGTGGAACGCCATGGATGTCCGTGACGGGCCAAATGGTAGGCCGCGTGCACACTGAGGATCCAAAACAACACCGTCATCGCCCAGACGAAAAGCAAGGGGTCTTCCACCGGATCCTGTCGCACCAGTTGAAGCAGCGACACCAGCAATCGTTCGATCAGGTTGATCAGGCGATCTATCCACAGTTGCTCCTCGACCATCGTGACGCCCAACAAGGCCCCGCCAAAAAAGAGCCCATAGATTGTGGCCAAGAGAACGACGCAACGCTGCGAAAAAGCGCTGGCGCCCAACGCCAGCCCCGCCAATCCGCCCACCAGCGTCATCCATCCCACGACGCCCAGGTGATCGGTCCACCCGGTGACGATGAGCCGCCCAGCCGTCGTGAGGAGCGCGGCTACGAGCAAAACGGCCGCCAGGGTGTCCCACCAGCCCAACCTGCCAACGTCCTTCCCACCGGAGGTTCGAGATTTCGATAATCCGCTCACTCCCTCACGCATCGCTACCACCTTCCATTTCGTCCACGGCCACTCAGGGCCGCCGCTAGGTCAGCATCCCTCTCTACCTGGTAAACGGGCAAGCCTAACCCCGAGATGGTCAGTGCCAGAGATTTAGTGCCCTCTGGACCGCCAAAAGAGGCCGCGTCGATCAAGACGAGCATCGGCCGCAGCCCACATTGAAGCAGATGATCTGCCGCTACAGCCACGTCCCGGTGAACCGAGGGCGTCACCAGGACGATCGTGCTGCCCCGGGGCAAATGACGTCTCTGGGCCAGTACCAGCGCCAAGATAGAAAGCTCTCCTTCAGCACGCAAGAGCGCGCTCGCCTCCAGTATCTTGCTCAATTGGCGTCCTCCCTGGTCGGGAGGGAGAATACTGGGGAGACAGGCCTGCCCGCAACTCACCAGCCCCACGGCGCGCCCGCTCCGCAGAAAGTAGCGTCCCAACGAAGCGACGATACTCACCATGTACTCCTCCGTCGATGGCGGCAAGAACACCCGCCGGGAAGCCGCGTCGAACGATTTCAACAGATCGGCGCGGGTATAGGGCAGGGCGGTGTGTGCATCCCGAGCCGCATCGGCGAAAATCCACACCTCAGCCAGCGGATCCAGTTCGAATTCCTTGACCATCAGGCGATCGCGGCGGGCTGTGCTCACCCAGTGGATGCGACTGAGTGAATCGCCGGGGGCGTACTCTCGCACGCCAGCCGCGTTGGGCGTGATCTGGTGCGTCCGGCGCCGCAGCGCCTCGCCTCCCGAAAGCACGCCGGCCGGACTGAAGAACGCGGGCACGTCGAAGATCTTCGGATAGACCAACAGGGCGTCCTCGGCCGGCATGATCTGGCGCGTGCTGAAGAGACCGAAGGGATCGCCCGAGATCAACTCGGTGGGGCCGAAGGAATAGACACCCCGTCGAAGCAGCCGCGTGCTGACGAGGTACGAGCGTTCCTCCCGCGCTTTGAGCAACGTCAGCACGCGGGAACTTTCCACCCCGGGCAGGTCGAAACGATCGCGCACGAGCACCCACAACCGGGGCAAGCGGCTGGCGTTCTCGATGATGAAGCGCTCTTCCAACGTCTGCCCCACCTGAGCGCGCCGTGTGCGCGTCTCTCGCCGGACCCGCACGCCCCGCAGCGCCAGCAGAGACCAGATCCAACTCCCAAGCAAGAGCAGTACCCATAGATAACTCAAGCGGAAATAGATCGCTTGGCCGGTGACAGCCAAGGCCGCCAGGCTAAAGATGAGCAAACCCACCACCACCATGCGAGAGGCGAGCAGGCGAGCGCTTGAATCAACGTGCGTTGTCATACGCTCACGCTTCGCCAGTGAAATCGAAATCCCCGCCGGGGACGGGCAGCTTCTCCACGATGCTCTGCACGATTTGCCGGGAGCTGATGTCCTGCATTCGCGCCGCCGGCCCGGGAATGACCCGGTGAGCCAGGGCCGGGATAACCAGCGCCTTGACGTCATCGGGGAGCACGTAATCCCGGCCCTGGATCGCCGCCCGAGCCTGTCCCGAGCGATAGAGGGCCAGGCTCCCCCGGGGGCTGGCTCCCAGGTACGTATCGGCGTGTTGACGGGTGCGACGGCTCAGTTTCACGATATATTCCATCACCGATTCCGAAACCCGCACTGATTTCACCGCCTCCTGCGCCGCCACGAGGTCTTCGACCGAGGCGACCTGCTCCAGATCCTCCAACGGGTGCCGGTATTGTTGCCGTTTCAACACGCTCACCTCATCCGAAAGCACAGGGTACCCCAGATTGACGCGCAACATAAAGCGATCCAACTGGGCCTCCGGGAGGGGAAACGTGCCCTCGTACTCGATGGGATTCTGAGTCGCCAACACCATAAAGGGTCGGGGCAAAATATGGGTCACACCATCCACGGTCATTTGTCGCTCCTCCATCGCCTCCAACATCGCGGCCTGGGTCTTGGGCGTGGCCCGGTTGATCTCGTCAGCCAACACGACCTGGGCCATCACCGGTCCGGGTCGAAACTCGAACTGGCGACTGACCTGGTTGAAGATGGAAACGCCGGTCACGTCGCTGGGCAACATGTCGGGCGTGAACTGAATCCGGCTGAAGGAACAGCCCAGCGAACGGGCAATACTGCGTGCCAGCATCGTCTTTCCCACGCCGGGCACGTCTTCGATCAGGAGATGGCCCTGGCAGAGCAAAGCAATCACCGCCAGCTCCACCGACTCTCGCTTGCCGACGATCACCCGCTCGATGTTATCAATTAGACGTTCCGCAAAATCGCGTACCTGAGACATAGGGACTCCATGGCACGGTTAAGAGCGCCACATCAACCAAACGACGAGCAAAATCAACAGGCCCGCGCTGCTACAGCAACAGGAGCAAGGAGGCGACGTCCGAGCGGGCGGCGTGGAGATCGGGGGTGAGGGGGTGGGAGAAGCGATAACCGGGGCAGGCGTCAGGGTTGACGTGGGAGACGGCGCTGGGGTGACAGTAGCCGCTGGCTGGCCCCGGGGCGCGGTGGGGAGCACCAGGGGAACGACCGTCATCGGCGGGACCCGGATCGGGGTGGGGATCGAATCGACCGGATAGCCTAACCACTCCAGCCAGGCCATCTCGAAAGCAATCAAGTCCATGTCCAACGTGCGCTGCAACGCTTCCTCCATCGGGTGATTGTCAGCCAGGGTCAAGACCACGTCCCCCAACACATCCTCGCCATAAACTTCAGCGATGAAGGCGACCAGGCTATAAGCCTGGGCGTACCATAGGCCGATCGAATCGTGGGCCAGGCCGCTGGCCTGCGTGCCCATCTTCCGCAGGGGGATCAGGTTCCCCTCGGCGGCGGCCATCTCGACGAGCGCTTTCTCGTAACGATGGCCGGTGCGCTCGTTGTAGACCGCCAACCCCTCGTTGAACCAGGTTGGCACCCGCACCCAGGTATTCCGGAAAATCTGGTTGTAGAAGACGTGGGCCAGCTCGTGGGGAATCACGTCGTGCGTCAACCAGTACCGGTTCATGCCCCACTGCACCGTGAGCCCAGCGTGCGCCTGCCCACCGATCCAATCCTGGCACGAGCGAGGGGCAAAGAAGGCGCAAAAATCATCGTGGTTGTTGTAGATGACGACCCGCGCCGGTCGCTCGGTGACGACGCCGGTGATGGCGGCGACGTGCTCGTAACTCTCCACCGCCGCCTCGAACAGCTCCTGCCCGAAGGCGGCCGGTCGCTCGTACCAGTAGACGACGACCTGGTCATTCGACAGCGACTGCCAATCGTGGGTCTCGTCGGCGTACTCGTCCCACGTCAGTTCGGTGGTGAAGTCGTTGCCCGCGCGGTCCACAATGCGCCAGTAGTAGCTGATCTCGATGAAGGGGGGGACCGTCTCACCGCCGGTGCGCCAGACGTGGGTCAGCGTGACCTCTGGCGACGGCGCGAATGGTTCCGGAAGCCCTACCCGCTCCGCCTTCTCCCACCCGACCCGGTAATAGAGCGCAGCGTCCACGATGTCGCCCGCGTCACTGCGCGCCGCGTCACTGCGCGCTGTGATCGTGAAGGTCAGATCGTCGGGGAAATGGCTCTCGACCGATTGGGAGACGACCTGGATCGGCGGCGGCGAATCGGCGGCGGCGGGGACGGGCCAGGCGGCGAGCAAGGACGCCATCATCCATAAGATGATAAAAAACCTCACAACGGCGACGCCTGCCCACGTCAAATCGGTTTTAGCGCCTGATTTTATACCCATCGTGTAACCTCCATTACTACCTGACATTCGTGGCCAAAAGCCTGATGTTCTATCACGAATCACGCGAATGGTCGAATTTCACGAATGCTTTTCCAATCTCCAACTTCCAACCGCCGTAACTACCCAAGCTAGTCGCTTGCTGCGATGGAGAATGGGGGTTTGGGTTGTTTGGCGGTGCTTCGCACTCGCCAAACAACCCAAACCCCCGCCCCTCCGCTGTAAAGGCTGAGCAGTTACTTCGCGTCGTTGATAATAGCGCAGAAGCGGGCTAAAGGCAAACGGGCCCGGAGCCTAGCGAGCGCTCAATACCATGAGGTAATGGGCCACGACCTGACCGCTTTCCAACAGGGACGCTTGATCCAGGTGGGCTATCGTATCGGCGGGCGTCCCGGAAAGCGTGTCTCCCGGCCGGACGATCGCCAGACCCGAGTAGGATTTATCGGCCGAGGCGTAACGACCGCTCCGGTCGAGGAAGAAGAAAGGCCACTCGTCCAACGCTTTCGTCCGGGCCCCCAGGCGGCGGGCGCTGTCGTCGAAGGCGCGGGCCAACCCCACCCCCATCCCCGCGCGGGCCAGCCGCGACTCGCCCGCGCCCACGCCGTGAACGATCACGGTTATCCAGGTATCGGAGACCTTCGAAGCGGGCATCACCGGGCTTTGGACGAAATGAGACCCACCGTTCTCGTCCAGTGCGGCGAAGACGACCGTCCGCTTGGGCTCGAATCCAAGGTCATGCCACAGGCGTGCCGTCTCCAGCATCACGGCGACGCCGCTGGCGTTCTCGTCGGCGCCGGGATAGATCGCGTCCTCGTTCGACTGCGACGCGGTGTAAGAGACCGCCAGCAGAATACGGTCGCCCTCGGTCCGTTGGTCAGCGGCCGGGATGTAACCGACGACATTGACCGCCGGCGTCTCCTCGTAGGTCAACCCAATCTGCAAACGAAGCGGGATGTCGGTCTCCAGCCTGATCGGTTCCCCGGCCTCCATCCTGGCCCGGAGTTCCTTGAGATCCAGCCCGCGCTCCGCCAACAAGCGCGCAGCAGCAGACTCCCCAATGAGAAGATGTGGATAAGAGAAGGCAGCGCCGAAGGCGTGTGAGAAACGGGGAGGCAGATCACGCCGCCACACTGCATCATCCGCCACGACGCGCAGGGCGACGGTGTTCTCTGGCACCCGGTAGTTGTACGGCGCGTACAGGTCGTCATCGGGATCGAGCAACATGAAAAAGCCATTGGCGACGACACGCTCGCGTGTGTTTCCCACGATGGTCAGGCGTCCTTCCCGCGACCCTTGGGCGGAGAAGCACTGCCTGGGATCGAAGGTGATGGCCTGATCGAAGCGGGCGCCGGAATCCAACACCTCCAACACCGGTTCCTGGGTCACGCGCCCGTGATAGGTTTTGTAGAATTGAAAATAATCGCCGCTCTGTAAGGGGGTCAGGCCAGCCTGCTCAAATTGATGGGCAATATAGCCAGCAGCCTGGAAACCACCGTCCGGCCCGGGTGGGCGCCCCGCCAGTTCCGCCTGGGTCAAATAGCCGACGTCATTCCACGCCCGCTGCAGGCTGAACTCGCGCGCCAAGTCGACGAACTGGGCTTCGGTCCCGGAGTGACGCAGAAGCGCCCGCATCCCCAGGAACAGGAGCGCGATCACCAGTGCGAGCCGCAGCAATGACCAGCCACTGGGATGGAAACGTCCCTTTTCGATAAAACGCTGCAAGCCATACCCGAAGAGATTGAATCCCAAAATGGCGACGAAAAAGGCCGCCGCCGGCGCCATGGGGAGCCAGGGGTAACGACGGAAGTATCGCCAGGAGACGCCCAACATCGCGCCCCAATCGGGCACGTCGAAATAATGAATCGCCCCGACGGCGTCGTCGGTGTATAGGCCGCCGCCACCGATGAAGATGTTCAGGAAACCCAACTCTCCCAGCAGGAGCAACACGCTCCCCATCTCCAGGGCCGCCAACGCCAGCAACGTCGAGAGTAGATTGGGCAACACGTGGCGACTGAGGATCTGCAAGGGGCTGAGGCCAATGGCCCGCGAGGCCAGGACGAAGAGCCTGTTGCGCAGGGTCAGAACGTGGCCGCGCACGATCTGCGCCACCTCCCCCCACCCCACCAGGGAGAGCGCGACCAGGAACGCGACCTGCCCACGCCTGACGCCCACGGCGAACACCAGCAGAATCGCCAAAATCAGGGCCGGGATGGCAGCCAAGAACTCGGTCACGGTGGTGCAGGCACGATCCAGCCAACTATTAGGCCACCAGCCGGATAACGTACCCAGGACGAAGCCCAGGAAAAGGCGCACCAACACCGCCATCGAAGCGATAACCAACGTCTGCCGCGCCCCGTGGAGGAGCATCGAGAGCATATCCCGCCCCTGCTCGTCGGTTCCCAGGGGGTAGAGCGAACCGGGTTCGATAGGCGCCCGCTGCAACTCCCCGTCGATGGTCTGCACGCGATCCCGCAAATAGGGATTATGCGGGGCCAGTTCCGGCCCAAACACAGCGATCAGGACGAAGGCCAGGACCAGGACAGAACCGACGATGAAGGATTGATCGCGAGCGCCGCGCTTGAAGCGCTCCCACAAACTTTGGCTCTTCACGTCGCGCTGACCTCCTTGATCCGCAATCTCGGGTCCAGGAAGAGATAGAGAATCTCCAGCGCGATGTTGATCAGGACGAAGAGAATCGCCAGAGGCAGGACCATGCCGAGCACCGTCGTGGTATCGTGCAGGTCGATGGCGGTCAGGAGCATCTGACCGATCCCTCCCCAACTGAAGATGTACTCGACGATGGGCAGGATAGCCAGGCTGAAGCGCAAGGAGACGGCCATGGTCGTCAGCAGGGGCACGCTGGCGTTGCGCAGCACGTGACGGATCAGGACAATGCGAGGACGCAAACCCTTGGCGTGAGCCGTGCGCACGAAGTCAGCATCCAGGATCTCGGTCAATGCATTGTAGCCCAGTCGCATCACGTTGGCGGCAGGCCGGGCCGCCAGCACGAGCGCCGGCAGGATCAGGTGGGCGTCCCACCCAAAGCCGTAGATGGGGATGAAATCGACGCCGCTGACGCGATAGAGCCAGACGTTGAACCAGATGAGCAGCATCGCGGCAAAGTAGCTGGGCGTCGAGACGCCTAACACAGAGATGAAGACCAGCAGGCCGGAAAATCGTGTCCGGCGGCGCAACGCGGCGACGACGCCCAGCGGCAATCCAATGACGAGTGCCAACGCCTGGGCGACGAGCAACAAGCCCAACGAACGGGGGAAGGCGCGGGCCAACTCACCGAGCACAGGACGGGCTCTCGTTCTCACCGTGAGCGCCCGCACCACCCCCATGTCTCCCCGGGCCATATTGACCAGATAATGCTCGGTGAAATCGGCAGCGACCGGGATACTGTCGAGCAGAGCGGACAGGCCGCCGCCCTGGCCCATGTGCATCGC